>JACKDC010000003.1:300000-572647 GCA_020633725.1 Candidatus Latescibacterota bacterium | reverse complement strand
GCCGTGTTCGTCGTGCGCTGGTCCGCGCGCGGTCGGCGGGTTCTCGGCAGCCTCCTCGATGCCTGGCGCCACACGCGCCGACTGATCGGCACCTCGCTGCGCGAGCGCCCTTTGGCCTGGGCCGGCAACCTGCTTCTCAGCGCCCTGCAGTGGCTGGCACGCTACTCGCTGCTGGTGGCGCTCCTCGGCGCGTTCGGCCTCGATGCCCAGCCGCTGCGGGTGCTCGTGCTCCAGTGGCTTTGCTCGACGCTCATGGCCCTCGTCCCGACGCCGGGCGCCGCCGGGGGGGCGGAGCTGCTCTTTCTCGGGCTGTTCGCGGCCGAGATCCCGGGCCCGTTGCTCCTGCTGCTGATGAGCGCCTGGCGTCTGCTCGGCTACTACCTGCCCACTCTCGTGGCCGTGGGCCTGCTGGCGCTGCCGCGAGGGGAGCCGCGCCTGGAACCGCTGCTCGATGCGTCGCGCGACTGATCCTCGCGTCTGGTCAACGCTTCCTGCTTGATTGCGCCCCGCAGCTTCGCCACAGTAGCCCCCATGGCCACGCTGATCATCGGTGACATCCACGGCTGCTGGGCCGAACTGCAGGCGCTCCTGGACAAGGTGGGCCCCGGCGAACGGGATCTGATCCTCGCGGTGGGCGATCTCGTCAACCGGGGACCCGACTCGCCGCGCGTGCTCGACTTCTTCCGCCAGACGCCGAACGCCGCGAGCATCCGCGGCAACCACGAGGAGCGCCACCTGGAGGCGCGCCGCGGCAACGTGCCGCTGGGCTTCGCCCACGAGGTGGCGCGGCTGCAGTGGAGCGCGGCGGACTACCAGGAGGCGGTGACGGCCATGGGACGTCTCCGCCGGCGCCGTGAGCTGCGCGAGGCCACGGTGGTCCACGCCTACTGGGAGGCCGGTGTGCCGGCGGCGAAGCAGCGGCCGGACATCCTCACGGGCCTGCCCGGCGGCCTCGAGCGGATCTGGGAGCAGCACGCGCGGCCCTGGTACGAGCTCTACGACGGTCCGAAGCCCCTCGTGGTCGGCCACCTCGACTACCTGCAGAACGGGCAGCCCTTCGTCTACGCGGATCGCGTCTGGTGCCTCGACACGGGCTGCGTGCGCGGGGGACGTCTCACCGGCCTCACGCTGCCCGACTTCGCGCTGCACAGCGTGCCGGCCGGCAAGCGCTACTGGCAGGCCCAGCGCAAGGACTTCGCCGACCTGCGCGCCTACGACCCCGACGCCCAGGCCGACCTGACCTGGACCGAGCTCGACACGCTGCTCGAGGACATCGACGGCCGCCACGACCTGCCGCCCGGCCTCGCCGAGCGGCGCGAGCGCCTGCACCGCTTCCGGCGGCGTGCCGAGGCGAGCCTGGACATCCTGCTGGAGGTGCTGGGCAAGCGCAGCCGCGTGATGGCCAAGATCCTCAAGACGCAGCCCGGCTTCGCCGAGCTCAACGGCAAGGAGCAGCGCCGGCGCTTCCGCGAGCGGGCGGGACAGGGCCTCGAGGGACGTCTCCTGCTGCTGGCCTACCGCGGTCGCCTGGGCCGGCGCGCCCTGCGCAAGCGCTTCCCCCGGCCCCGGGACCTGCTGGCGGCCTGCATGACCCTGGGCGTGCCCCTCGCCGACGCCGAGAAGTCGAAATAGCGACGATATAGCAAAGCCGCACGGGGCCTGGGCCGCAAAGGTCCTCGCCCGGACGCCCGCGCGACTTGCGGCGCGTCCCGAAGCGAGTATCATAGCGGTGTTATCGACAATCCCCACTCGGGGCTCCGCTCGGGGCCGTCCCTCCAGATCAGGAGCAGCACATGATCGACTTCAAGCAAGTCAGCCCGCCGACCACGGGCGAGGCCATCACCCTGGGCCCCGACGGCAGCCTGCGCGTGCCCAACCATCCCATCCTGCCCTTCATCGAGGGCGACGGCACCGGCCCCGACATCTGGCGCGCCAGCCAGCGCGTCTTCGACGCCGCGGTGGAGAAGGCCTACGGCGGCAAGCGCAAGATCCACTGGTTCGAGGTCTTCGCGGGCGACAAGAGCCACTCGCAGTTCGGCGAGTGGCTGCCCGAGGACACCCTGAACGCCGTGCGCAAGTACCTGGTGGCCATCAAGGGTCCCCTGACCACGCCGGTGGGCGGCGGAATTCGCAGCCTCAACGTGGCGCTGCGCCAGCAGCTCGACCTCTACGTCTGCCTGCGCCCGGTGAAGTGGTACCCCGGCGTGCCGAGCCCGGTGAAGCGCCCGCAGGACGTCAACATGGTGATCTTCCGTGAGAACAGCGAGGACATCTACGCCGGCGTCGAGTGGGAGGCGGGCACCCCCGAGGCGAAGAAGCTGATGGAGTTCCTGCAGAAGGAGCTGGGCGTCACGAAGGTGCGCTTCCCGGACAGCAGCGGCCTGGGCATCAAGCCCGTGAGCCGTGAGGGCACCGAGCGCCTGGTGGAGGCGGCGATCCGCTACGCCCTCGAGCACGGCCGCAAGAGCCTGACGCTCGTGCACAAGGGCAACATCATGAAGTTCACCGAGGGCGCCTTCAAGAACTGGGGCTACGACCTCGCGCGGCGTGAGTTCGGCAAGCAGACCTTCACCTGGGCCGAGTACGACGAGATCGCCGCCCGCGACGGCGCCGAGGCCGCCAACCGCGCCCAGGCGACGGCGATGGCGGCGGGCAAGCTGCTGGTGAAGGACGTCATCGCCGACGCCTTCCTGCAGCAGATCCTCACCCGCGCCGCCGAGTACGACGTGATCGCCACAATGAACCTCAACGGCGACTACATCAGCGACGCGCTGGCCGCCGAGGTGGGGGGCATCGGCATCGCGCCCGGGGCGAACATCAACTACCACACCGGCCACGCCGTCTTCGAGGCCACGCACGGCACCGCGCCCAAGTACGCGAACCAGGACAAGGTCAACCCGGGCAGCGTGATCCTGAGCGGCAAGCTGATGTTCGAGTACATGGGCTGGCAGGAGGCGGCCGACCTGATCGAGAAGGGTCTGGCCGGGGCCATCGCCGCCAAGACGGTGACCTACGACTTCGAGCGCCTCATGGACGGCTCGCAGCTCCTCAAGTGCAGCGAGTTCGGCGAGGCCATCGTGAAGCACATGGGCTAGCACGACGACGAGAAGTGCAGCGGGACGGGCGCCGGCGACGGCGCCCGTTTCGTTTGTACCCGCCCTCAGAGCGCGTCAGATTCACCTAAAGCTCTCTACCGCAACGGCCGACCTTAAACCCGCCAGCCTGACCCGAAATTACCCCTTCTCAGACGGGGACGCTTTGGGTAGTCTCGGCGACGGTCGGGAAGCGCCGTCCGCGGGACGCCACGGACGGCGACGACCTGCTCAAGCCGCGGGGGAGAAACCGTGAAACGACTGTTCCTTGCCGCGCTCTGCCTGGCCCTGGCGGCGGGCGGCGCCTTCGCGCAGGACATGCACCGGGGAGTCCTCGGTGACGATTCCTGCACGAGCTGTCACGTGGCGGACGGACCGCCCGAGATCGACCGCTCGAACTGCCTGTCTTGCCACGAGGCCATCGACACCGAGCTCTCTGGCCAGCACGGCTTCCACTACAATGAAGTGATCGTCGCCGGCAAGAACTGCGGCGAGTGCCACCTCGAGCACGAGGCGCCGGGCAAGCGGCTGGCGCTCTGGAGCGACGAGCCCAGCATGCGCCGCTTCGATCACAGCCCCACGGGCTTCCCGCTCACAGGCACGCACGCGAAGCTGGACTGCCGCCAGTGCCACAACAGCACGCTGGCGATGCAGGGCGTGAGCGCGCGCGAGGACCAGACGAAGACCTTCCTCGGCCTCAGCGCCAGCTGCACGGGCTGCCACGAGGGGCCGCACGGCCGCGACATGGACTGCGCGCAGTGCCACCAGCCCACGTCCTTCAATCAGCTCCTCGCCAAGCCCAGTTTCGACCACGCGGCCGAGACGGGCTTCGCGCTGGTAGGCAACCACGAGAACGCGAGCTGCGACGACTGCCACCAGGACCTGCGCTTCTCGCGCATCGGCGTGCAGTGCGTGGACTGTCACCGCGACATCAACCACCGCGGCGAACTGGGCTTCGACTGCGCGAAGTGCCACGAGCCCCACGACTGGACGCTCTCGACCGCGCGCCTCGTGGAGCACACGCAGACGCGCTTCCCGCTCATGGGCCGCCACGCGGTGATGGACTGCGAGGCCTGCCACACGAACGTCCAGCACGACGAGTACACGGGCCTGCCCACCGACTGCATCGGCTGCCACAGCGGCGACTACCTGGGCACCGCGAGCCCGAACCACAGCGCGCTGGGCTTCGGCACCGACTGCCAGGAGTGCCACTCCGTGAACGACATGTTCTGGAGCGAGGCGCGCTTCGAGCATCCGGTGAGCTTTGCGGCGACGCCGGGGCACATCGGCGTGGACTGCGCGAGCTGCCACCGCCCGGGCCAGGTGACGCCGGCCCTGGACGACTGCCTCGCCTGCCACCGCGCGAACAACCCGCCGCACATCGCGGGCGGCTTCCCGACGGACTGCTCCGAGTGCCACCTGCCGACGACCTTCGCCGGCGTGACGAGCTACTCGCACAACGCGTCGGGTTTCCCCGGCGGCGTGGGTCAGCACGCGGCGGCGGACTGCAACGCCTGCCACACGTCGAACACCTACGCGGGCCTGCCGGCGGACTGCTTCATCTGCCACAACGCGGAGTACTACAACGCCGCGTCGCCCAATCACCGGGATCTGGGTTTCCCCACGACCTGTGAGGACTGCCATCAGCCCACGGACTGGCACGATACGCTCGGCCTCCGGGGCCAGCGCTGGGAGGTGACGCGATGACGCGCCGCACACTCTGGGCCGTCGCCCTGCTGCTCGTTCTCGCTCTGCCGGCCGTGGCCGGCACCGGGGGCATCCTCGTGGTGAACGCGAGTTCGGTCTACATCGACCGTGGCGCGGCCGACGGGCTGCGCGAGGGCGACGTGGTGGCCGTCCAGCGCGACGGCCAGGAGATCGGCACGCTGCAGGTGGCGTATGCGGCCACGCATTCGTCGTCCTGCACGGTGCTCGCCTCCACCGCCTCCTTCGCGAGTGGCGACCGTGTGGGCTACCGCAGCGAGACGCCCATCGCCACCGATCTGCCCCAGACCGGCAAGCCGAAGCTCGCCATGGCCGGGCACGGCGACGGCGGCCTCAACCTCCACGGCACGCTGGCCGCCGAGTGGCGGTCCTTCACCGACGACAGCGAGGCCGGCGAGGACTTCACCCAGCCGGCCTTCGCCGCGCACATCGACGGCGACAACCTCTGGGGACGGCCCCTGGACCTGCGCCTGCGCGTGCGCAGCAAGTACAGCCAGCGCAGCCGCGAGATCGACGAGGAGCGCCCGCAGGACGAGTGGCTGCACCGCGTCTACGAGGCCGCGCTGGTGTGGAACTGCCCGAAGTTCCCCTATCGCCTGTCGGCGGGACGTCTCTACAACGGCGATCTGCCCGGCGCCGGCAACTGGGACGGCCTCGAGTTCCAGTACAACTTCGGTCCGCGCTGGAGCGCGGGCGCCCTGAGCGGCTACACGCCGGGTCTCATCAACAGCGCGTTCGACAAGGACAAGCAGACCTACGGCGCCTACCTGCTCTTCCACGACGGAGCGCTCGGCGACAACCGCTACCGCGGCAGCCTGGGCTGGGTGGGCCAGTACGACGGCCACGTGGCCAGCCGCGAGTTCATCAACATGCGCAACACGATTCAGTACGAGCAGCTGAGCGTCTACCAGACGCTGGAGTTCGACATGAATCGCGACTGGCGCGAAGAGGCCCAGGGCGAGAGCAGCACGCTGAGCCGTCTGAACGCGGGCGTGATCTACCGCGTGACGCCGGCCCTGCGCCTGCGCCTCAGCTACGACCGCTGGGACCCCGTGCGCGACCTCTACAACCGGGAGATCCCCGACAGCCTCTACACGCTCACCCTGCAGCAGGGCCTGAAGGCCGGCGCGTCGCTGCGCGTCACGCGTCAGGTCACGGTGGGTGCGAGCGTCGGCTACCGCGACAAGGAGAGCGAGGACAAGCGTCCGGTGTTCTTCAACGGCGATCTCTCGGTGACGGACCTCGCCGGCAGCGGCGTGAACGCCCAGGCGCGCTACGCCTACGCCGACGGCCGCTTCACCCGCACGCAGGTGCCGAGCCTGGATCTGCAGCGCCGCTTCGGCCACGCGCTGGACCTGGGACTCGGCTTCGGCGTGAGGAACTACGAGGGCGTCGAGGCCGAGAGCGCTCTCGCCGACCAGAGCAGCTCGTACGTCCGCGTCTACGGCGGCTATCGCCTCTCCCGCGAGGTCTCCCTGCAGGGGATCTACGGGCACACGGGCGGAGACGTGGGGGCGGGGAATCTGGTGCAGCTGCGGCTCGCCTACCGACTCTAGGTCCAGCGGCGTAGCAGACGCAACCGGGCCCCTTCCTCGCTGCTCGCGCTCCTAAGCTCGCGGCGAGAAAGGGGCCCGGTCGCGTTTGCCACCCCGTGCACCCCGAGGTCCATGCGCTCGCGGCGAGAAGAGGTCCGGGCCGTGCCGCTACGAGCATGCCGGGTCGGAGGCGGTAGGCCAGCCGAGCGGTGCGTCGCTTTGCAGCTGGCCGGGTCGGAGGCGGTAGGCCGGCCGAGAATCGGGCGTCGCGGGGTTTCGCCGGCGGCGGCGAATGGCTACCCTGCGTGGGCGGGGGAGCCGCCGGGGAGGGAGCATGCGCGCCGATCGCATCCTGGAGACCTGCATCTACGTGGACGACCTGGACGTCGCCGAGGACTTCTACGCGCGCGTGCTGGGCCTGGAGCGCATCACCCGCGACCCGACGCGGCACGTGTTCTTCCGCTGCGGGCGGGGCATGCTGCTGATCTTCAACCCGGCGGAGACGGCGCTGGACGGCCGCGCGCCGGCCCACGGCGCCCACGGGCCGGCGCACGTGACCTTCGCCATGGCGGCCGACGCGATCCCCGCCTGGCGCGACTGGCTGGCCGAGCAGCGCGTGGCGATCGAGCGGGAGGTGGACTGGCCAGGCGGCGGTTTCAGCCTCTACTTCCGCGATCCGGCGGGAAACAGCCTGGAACTGGCCACGCCGCGGCTCTGGTTCCACGACGAGTGATCGGCCGCCGCCGGCCTTTGTGTTGACCCTCACGCGGACGCGTCGTACAACGGTTGCCGTGAACACCCTTCTATCAGCCACGCAGGCCCTGGGCCGGAACGTCCTCGGGCTCCTGGAGGAGATCGGCGGCGGCGCCATCCTGTCCTGGCGCGTCTTCCGCGCCACGCCGAAGCTCTTCTCCACCTGGCGGCTGACCATGGACCAGATGCTGGAGATCGGCAACCGGTCCATGCCGCTGGTCTTCGTGGTGTCGGTGTTCACGGGCGCGGTGACGGCCGTGCAGGCCAGCTACCAGTTCCAGGCCTGGGTGCCGCTCATCCTGCTGGGCAGCACGGTGCACCGGTCGGTGATCATCGAGCTGGGGCCGGTGCTGACGGCGCTGGTGGTGGGCGGGCGCGTCTCGGCCTCCATCGCCGCCGAGCTGGGCACCATGAAGGTGACCGAGCAGGTGGACGCCCTCGAGGCCATGGCCATCGACCCCGTCCGCTTCCTCGTGCTGCCGCGCTTCTGGGCGGCCACGATCATGCTGCCGGTGATCACGGCGCTGGCGGACGTCCTCGCCCTGGGCGGCGCCTACGTGGTGGCGCTGCTCACGGTGGACGGCATGACGCACCACCTCTTCATGGAGGGCGTCAAACTCAACTTCTACATGAAGGACCTGGTGGCGGGCCTCGTGAAGGCGCTGTTCTTCGGCATGATCATCGCGTCGAGCGGCAGCTTCTACGGACTGCGCGCCGGCGGCGGCGCCGAGGGCGTGGGCCGCGCCACGATGAAGGCCGTCGTGGCCAACTGCCTGATGATCCTGGTGCTGGACTACTTCCTCGCCGCGGTACTCTTCCAGATGATCTTCGGAGGCGGCAAGTGATCCAGGTGCGCGGCCTCGAGAAGACCTTTGGCGGCGTGCCCGTGCTGCGCGGCGTCGACCTGGACATCGAGCGCGGCGAGACGCTGGTCATCATCGGCCGCAGCGGCAGCGGCAAGAGCGTGCTGGTGAAGCACCTGCTGGGCCTGATCAGGCCGGACGCCGGGAGCATCACCTTCGACGGCGAGGAGGTCACGGGCCTGCGCGGCAAGGCGCTCTTCGAGCTGCGCAAACGCTTCGGCTATCTCTTCCAGGGCGCGGCGCTCTTCGACTCGCTGACCGTGGGGGAAAACGTGGGACTCGGCCTCAAGGAGCACGGCCGACTGCCCGATCTTGAGATCGAGAAGGTCGTCGCCGAGCGCCTGGCGATGGTGGGGCTCGAGGGGATCGAGGCGAAGAAGCCGGCCGAGCTGTCGGGCGGGATGAAGAAGCGCGTGGGCCTGGCCCGCGCCATCGCCATGGATCCCGAGGTGATGATCTACGACGAGCCCACCACCGGCCTCGATCCGATCATGGCCGACGTGATCAACGACCTGATCCTGGAGCTGCAGCGCAAGCTGGACATCACGTCGGTGGTCGTGACCCACGACATGGTGAGCGCCACGAAGATCGCCGACCGCATCAGCATGCTCTACGAGGGGCGCATCATCTTCACGGGCACGTCGGAGGCCCTGCGCGCGACCGACGACCCCTACGTCCGCCAGTTCGTGGAAGGCCGCAGCCAGGGGCCGATCAAGGTCCGCTAGAGGAGGACAGCGTGAGAGGCAACGTGGAACTGCGAGTGGGTCTGCTGGTGATCCTGGCGATCGTGGCCATGACCACCTGGCTGCTCTTCCTCAAGGAGTTCAAGTTCAAGACCGACACCTACCCGCTGACGGTGGAGTTCGGCCAGGTGGCGGGAATCAAGGCCGGCGCGCCGGTGGACATCCTCGGCGTGACGCGCGGCAAGGTGTCGAGCGTGGAGCTGCTGCAGGACCGCGTGCGCGTGGGCCTGGAGATCGACGAAGGCACCTTCGTGGGCACCGACGCCCAGGTGATGCTCGTCACCGATCTCTTCAACCCGACGGCCGTGCGCATCGAGCCGGGGCGTTCCACCGAGGCGATCCAGCCCGGCGCCACGCTCAGGGGCTCGAGCGGCACGGACATCGCGCAGCTCATGGGCGAGGGCGCGCGGCTGGTGACCAGCCTCAGCGCGCTGGCGGCGCGGCTGGACAGCATCAGCGCGGGAGGGCGGCTCGACGCCCTGGCCACCGACCTCGAGGGCGGCGTGCGCGAGCTGCGCGCGTGGACGGGCGAGAGCCGTCACCAGACGGGCGCCGTGCTGAAGCGCGTGGATCGGCTCACGGGGGATCTGGAGCGCTTCCTGGACGAGAACGCCGAGCCCGTCAGCCAGACCGTCGAGCAGATGGGCAAGGCGGCCCAGCGCGCCGACAGCCTGGCCGTGGACCTCGGGCGCCTCACCCGCAGCCTCACGCGCATCAGCGAGGGGCTCGAGGCGGGCGAGGGGACGCTGGGGATGGCGCTCACGTCGCCGGCGCTGCACGACTCGATCGTGCACACGGTGTCGCGCCTGGACAGCCTGATCGCCGAGATCAAGGCCAACCCGAAGAAGTTCGTGAGCTTCTCGTTGTTCTAGGAAAGCCAGACGCTCATTGTGGAGCATTCGCGTGACATTGTCTGTTTGTCGTTGACCTATCCCCCCCCCTGTGAGATGCTCAAGTTTATCAACTTGGACATCGGGGGTGGCCGGATGTTGCGGTATCACACTGGAGTCTCACGCGATGCTAACTACAACGTCCTGGCCCAGGCCCACGTTCACGCCTACCTCCCCGGGACGCAGACCTACGTTGCGACCTTCTCAGACGAACTTGGTGCCGTACCAGTTCAACAGCCACTGACATCCGACGCACAAGGCAACTACAGCTTCTACACCCCCGAGCCCATCGTCGACTTGCGCTACGTGACGGCGCTGACGCCGGCTCTGAATCTTTATGATGTGCCGATTCAGGCCCGTCAGACGCCCTTTGTGGTGAGTGTCGAAAGCTTTGGCGCCAAGGGCGATGGTGTCACGGATGATCGTACCGCCATCCAGGCTGCAGTCGACGCGGCTACTGGGATAGGCCCAGGCAGCACCGTTCGGTTTAGGCCTGGCAGAACATATCGTATCCTGGGCGAAGTACTCGTGCAGGAGACACTCACGCTCGACCTCTCCGGGGCGGTGATCGAGCACACTGCCACAGCCTCCGTCGGGGGCTTGTTCCGGTTCCGAGCGCCGCAGCAATTCGCCATCACTTGGCCCACCGATGTCGAAGCAGGTACCCGGGAGTGGCTGGAACAGGACCCGCCATACAGCCAGGGGGACTACCTTCTCTTTACGACTGACTACGACTGGATCGATCGGCAGTACAAGTATGGCAACACCCACTACGGACAGGCCTTTCTCGTCGAAAGAGTGGATGGAGGCACGGTGACGGTCTCGGACGCGTTCATCCAAGGCATGAAGGCATCGGACGGAATACAACTGCGTTCCTTCAAGCGGATCGGCCCGGTCATCCGCGGAGGTGAGATTCGGACTGACGACAGCCAGGCTGGCGGAGGACAGCCCGGAGTCAGCTACTGTATCCGCTTTTGCCACTGTGTTCAGCCCCGGATTGAGGGTACACGGCTAAATGGGCTGGAGTATCAATACTCGGCGTACGTGCGCTTCGAGCACTGCTTCGGACCCGTGGCAGATGGAGTCATACTGAGTTCAGTGAACCTTCCGCGCGGATCCACTGACGGCGTCTATGGCGTGCACTTTGCCGGGGCCACATCGCACGGACAGCTGTTGAACTCCGATTCCCACGGCCTAAGACATTTCTCGGATGTCACGTGGGCCGATCTCGAGAACGATGACGGTGATGTTCTGCTCTCGCGTGTCTGCGGCGTGTTCTGGTCACTCACTCGGTGTTGCAGGGCCTTCGACTCGGTGAATAGTGGTTTCGGGCCCCATGGCGCAGGCCGCTACTTCGACTTTGTCGATTGCCAGGCGATCAATGGGAGCGGTGCGGGGTTCTCCACGAGGGTAAGCTACACGCGCTACCTCAACTGCCGTGCGGAAAGCCCGGGTGTGGAGAGCTACGCTTTCGACTTCGGGGGCGGTATCCAACTGCCGACAGACGACCAAGGTCAGCCATCGGGAGATGGTGAGACATTGGCCTTTGGGGGGCAGAACCCTCTCGTTGGCTGCGAGATGGTCAACTGCACGCAGGAGGGCTACCAGAAGGGCCTCTTCCGCGTCTGCAACATGTCGAGCCTGATCGTTCGTGACTGCAATCTGGAGCTCCCCAATCGCCTGGATGACGACGTCCCTTACTACTGGTTCTTCGGGCACTTCGATTACAGCAATCCGCGCCGCTGGCAGAGCGGCTGGCGATACCTCCCGGGGGATTGGGTGAGAGATGCGTGGCAGGTGGGAGACGTCTGGCACTATGGAATCTACGAGTGTGTTGACACCCAGGAAGGGCCTTCCTTTGACCCACCGCATACAGCTTCGGGCAGCCTGTGGACTCCGATCGACGGAGACGTCGGCCACCCCTCGCCCATACGCGGCCAGCTGGTCATCCGGAACTGCCGGTTCATCCACCAGGGCTCAGGCTGGTACTACAGTGGGCTGCACCCAGACTTCGGCTTTAAGGGTCCGTTCGTCTTTCCGGTGCTCGTTGAGCTCGATGGTGTTGAGTCGAGCCCCGCGTGGCGGGACGGATACTTTGGTCTGTTTCTGTGGTCCTTCCGTGTGATACTCGCCGCACTCAAGATCAGACTGTTCGATAGCAGCATGTCGTATGCGCTGTGCCTCAAACTGCCCGGAGAGGGGGTGTTCCCTCCGATGATGATAAGCGGTGAGGTGGTTCCAGCGGAGGTAAGGATCTTTAATTGCGAACTGGAGGGAGACGATGGCTCTTGGAGCATCTCTGCTGGGGGAAGTGGGGAGTATACTTTGAGTGGTAGCAACCTGGATGAGTCGGGTGCCCACCGGTTGCTTGGCCCTCTTGAGGTCTCCGGGGACGCCTCAATTGACGGGAGCATCGTCAGTCAGGCCCGGGTGAAGGCGGGGGCAGGTCTTGCGCTCGGGAACGCGCAGGACGTCCCGTCCGGCTTTCCCGGCGACTCGCAGAAGATCATGATGGTGTATGACATGGAGGGCAACGAACTAGGCTACCTGTTGACCTACTCTCTACCGTCCTAGCCAGTCATCCTTTCGGCGGACCATGGCAAGGGAGGACGTGCATGTTTGCCAACGCACTTCATCCAGGGAAGCGAGTGAGGCGAGCCGTGGGGGCGTTAGTGGTGCCCTTGGCGCTGGCAGGCCTTTCGGCTCCCAGCTTCGCGGCCATCTTGGTTCCCGTCGATTACTCCAGCGTCGGCGATGCGCTCCTGCACGCCTATGCAGGCGATTCCGTGCTCGTCGCATGTGGTACGTACCTGGAATCGGGTCTGGTCCTGCGTCCTGGTGTGACGTTGCTGAGCGAGGCCGGGGATCCATCTTGCGTCACCATCGAGGGCGGATACGAAGGTTCAATCATCACCTGCGCGAATGGCACCGAGGTCGCCCGACTTGGAGGCCTGACTCTGGCGCACGGGGGCTGGCTCGAGCAGCTCTCGCAGAGGGGCGGAGGAATCAATGCCAGGAACTGCAGCATCGAGATCAGAAATTGCCAGTTTGAGGAAGACTTCGGGGGAGACAAAGGCGGGGCGATCTATGCCGAAGGTGCGACCCTCGAGATCATGGCCTCCGAGTTCCACGCGAATCAGGGCACGGGGGCCCTTGATGGGGGGGGCGAGGGAGGCGCCATCGCATGCTACCTGTCTACCCTTGGGATCGAAGGCTGCCTGTTCTTCGACAACTGCGCTGACCACAATCTCGGCGGCTCCGGCGGAGCGATATTCGCCAACAGGTCGGCTGTCGATATCGTCGACAGCGAGTTCGTTGGGAACTGGACTTACGGTGTCGCGGGTGCAATCTACGCGCTGAACAGCGCCTCCGTACACGCTGATGGCACGCTATTCATGGAAAACCGAGGCGGGTATTTTGCTTCGTGCATTGGTGGTGGAGGTTCTCTGGATATGGTCGGATGTCTGGTTGTGACCGCCGCGTCAAACATAAGCTCCATCTCGGAAATCCACATGGGTCCGAGCGAGACACTCCTGGTGTCCCAGTCGACCTTCGTAGCGCTCGGGACACCCTACGACAGCGCCATTCTCAGCGGGGGAGTCGATCCTCAGATAATCAACTCCCTCTTCATCGTCACCGAGGGCATGAAGGCATATGGCTGGGCCAGCGCGGTTCCCAGCTTCGAGTGCTGCAACATATACTCCTCTGCGGGCGATGCATGGGTCGATAGCTACGCTGATCAACTCGGCGTGAACGGCAACATCGAAGCTGACCCACAGTTTTGCGGCATTCCGGGTAGCGGGAACTACTACCTGCAGAGTGACTCGCCCTGCGCGCCAGCCAACAACTCCTGTGGCGAACTCATCGGCGCCCTCCCGGTGAACTGCGATACGGTGACGACGCAGGAGACGAGCATGAGCGCTATCAAGTCGCTGTATTAGCCACCTGGCACGTAGGCTCAGCGCAGCAGGACGAACTTGCAGGTCGCAGTCTCGCCGCCCGCCCGCGCGCGGGCGAAGTAGATGCCGCTGGGCAGAGGCCGGCCGGCCTCGTCGTCGCCCGACCACTCCAGAGTGCTCAGGTCGCCCGCGCCCGCGGGGAGCCTGCGGCTGGCGACCCGCCGGCCGCGCAGGTCGTAGATGGCGAGCTCGATCGGCCCGCGCTGCGCGGCGGCCTCGCCCAGCGTGAAGCGGATCGGCGCCGGGCCCGGATTCGGCCAGGGATGCAGCGCCGCTTCGGCGGGTTCACCGACCGGCGGCGCGTCGACGAGCGGTGCAGGCCCGCGGACGTAGTCGCCCACGCGCTCGAAGCCCACCGGGACCTGGGCCGCCAGCACGGCGACGGCCTCTGGCGCCCAGACGCGGAAGCTGTCCACGTAGGCCGAGATCCGCACCGTGTCGCCCTCGCAGCCGGCGCTGGCCGCGGGCCAGAGCGTGATGAGTCGCTGGCCGTCCTCGATGAGGCGGGTGCCGTCCACCAGCAGCGTGCGCTTGGCGCCGTTCTCGCGCTCCACGAGTCCCCAGGAACCGTCGAGCGTGTCGGCGTCGGCGATCATGGAGAAGACGCCCCGCTGCAGCAGCAGCTTCCGCTCGCGCGCGCCGCGGGTCGAGTAGATGCGCTGGCCGCCGAGGTAGTTCTCCCGCAGCACGACGGGCTCCTCCTCGCCGGGCCGCAGGGGCGCCATCTGCCAGACGAATTCCGCCGAGCTGGTCACCAGCCCCACGTCCAGCACGCGGCTGTCGGGGTCCTCGTTCTGGTTGTCGAAGGTGTTCGCCGCCCAGTCCACCGCCCCCGGGTCCGGCGACAGGAGCTGCATGCGCAGCGTGCCGTCCGGCGTGCTGGCGTGCCAGAGCCCGTTGCCGGCGAAGCTGAGCGCGGCGTCCTGGCCCAGGTGCATGCGCCAGTCGATGCGGGTGGCGGACACGTCCAGCGGGTCGATGCGGTCGCGGATCCACAGCGTGGGCAGCTCGCCGCCCTGCCCCGGCAGCAGCAGGAACTCGCGCCAGGCGCGGCGCATGGGGTTGCCGCCGTCGTAGCCCCAGGACCAGATGATCCCGTCGAAGGGGTAGTCGGGATCGTTGAAGTGCGAGTGCGTGGTGTAGGCGGCGGTCATGTCGGCGCGCAGCGCCTCCCAACGCGGTCCGGCGAGGAAGCGCCGCAGCTTGCCATCGGTGCCGATTGACGACCCCGCATTGTGCTGCCCCTTGCTGCCCACCAGCGGCAGGCTGTGCGCCTCCGTCTCCTTGGCGGGCAGCCCCGCGCCGTTGTCCAGCGCGAAGCCGTGACCGAAGGCGCGCAGCGTGAAGTTGCCCACGTCCTCCTGCGCGTGGCCGCCGCGGAACTGCGCCGCCTCCAGGGTGACGGCGAAGCTGTCCTCGAGCGGATCGCCCGGCCACGCCGTGCGGTAGACCCAGAAGCCGGCGTCCGGGAAGAAGCGGCCGTGGGGGAAGCTCTCGGGGCCGGTCTCGGGGCCGCTGCGGTGCCAGAGGATCGTCGCGACGGGATCGCTCTCGAGGCCGAGGTCGTGGCCCAGGTCGCCGGACGTGCGGCGCAGCAGCCAGCGCGCGAAGTCGGGCTTGGGGCCGAAGGCCGTGGCGAACTCGAAGAGGCTGTGATGCCGGCTCGCGATGAAGGTGTTGGTGATGTGGTCGTTGCGGTTCAGGAAGGCGCCGCCGCCCTCGTCGAAGGCCTGGTAGGCGGTGCACTCGAGGATGGCCTCGAGCTGATCCGGGTCCCAGGGCCGCGCGTGCAGCCGGTCGAGCGCGTTCCAGGTGGGCAGCAGCGTCCGGAAGGCCCAGACCATGTAGCCGAGTCCTTCGCGATAGCCGCCGTCCCGGCTGACCATCTGGCTCAGCCCGAAGTCGATGTACTCCTGCCCCACCGCGAGGCCCTGCTGCACGGCGGGATCGCCAGGCAGGTCGGCCTCCAGCGCCAGCGCGGCGAGCGTGATCATGGCGCCGATGCTGATGCCCTTGTTGCTCACGTAGGGGTTGTAGAGGAAGCGCGTGTAGTCGAAGCTCGTGCACATCTCGCGCATGTAGAGGAGCATCTCGTCGGCGATGGTGTCACGTTCGGCGCTCGTGGCGGCCCAGCCCGCGAGATCGTAGCCCCAGGCGAGGTTGTGCAGGCGCAGGCTCACGCCGAGCGTGGCCAGGAAGGGGTCCTGCTCGGTGTCGAACTCCCGGCACTGCCAGAGCAGGGCGTCGATGACCGCGCGCGCGTCGGTGGCGGCCGCCGGCCCCGGGTCGAGTGTCGACAGCAGCGCCAGTTTTTCCACGTGGTCGAAACCGTAGTAATAGTCGAGCAGCGAGTCGGGCTCCAGCGTGACGAGCTGCGCCGCCGCGGTCTGCGTCTCCAGCCACACGGCACGGCGCGTGGGATCGGTCTGGATGGCGGCGTAGATGCCGTCCACGTCCTCGGCACCGAGGAGCAGGCGCGGATGATGCTCTTCGTAGGGGGGAAGCTCCGCCCGCACGACGCCGGCGCCCAGCGGAGCGAGCAGGGCGACGCCCAGCGCGATCCGGAGCGCCCGGGTCGCCAGCCGGCGGTGAGGGGTGCGCGACGGCCAGTGGCGGGGCATGGATGCCTTCGAATCCTGTGGCGCGGGGCGTGGGACCCCCGCAGGACGCCCCAATGATAGCAGGGCGCGCGAATCCCCCGCAAGTTCCGCACCCTCCCGGCGCGGCCTCCTATCTGCTATAATCCGACTTCTAAACCCTTTGGAGGTGGGACGTGGAGCTTCGTCGCGTGGCGTTGGCCGCGCTGCTGCTGGGCGGCGCCTTGCTGCTGGGTACCTCGTGCGACGACAACAGCACGACGAGCGTCCACGTGCGCCGCTGCACGATCGTGGTGGAGACCTTTCCCGTCCAACTCGCCGCGCCCTGGCGCCTGACGAGCCCCGACAGCACGCTCCGGGCCGGGAGCGGGTCCATCGTCCTCGAAGACATGCGCACCGGCCAGTACACGCTGGAGTGGCTGCCGCTCGCGGGCTGGACGCCGCCGCTGGAGAATCCGCGCATCCGCTTCGTGGACGACGGCGAGACGGGCTACTTCACCGGCACCTACACCTCCGGGTCGCAGCTGGGCACGCTGATTGTCGACGCGGCGCCCGACTACCTGGACGCCCCCTGGAGCGTGACGCTCCCCAGCGGGGCCACGGCCTCCGGCAGCGGCGACGCCACCCTGCCCGACCTGCCGCCTGGCACCTACACCATCACCTGGGGCGCCGTGGCCGACTGGAACGCGCCGCACCCCAATCCCGTGGCCGGGGAGCTCATGGTCGGCGACTCGCTCACCTTCACCGGGGCCTACAGCTACGCCCTGCCCACGGGCACGATCGCGATCGACCCCGACCCGGACTACATCGCCGCGCCCTGGTCGCTGAGCGGACCCGGCGGCTACACGGCCGAGGGCCAGGGCGACCAGACCCTCGACGGCGTTCCGCTCGGCGAGTACGAACTCACCTGGGGCGACGTGGAGTACTACTTCCCGCCCGCGGAGAACCCCGCCGCCGGCGCGCTCGACGAACTGACGCCGCTCGTCTTCAGCGGCGAGTATCAGCCCACCGGCGAGGGCGACCACATCGGCATCTACGCCGACTCGCTCGGCGCGGTGACGAGCGTGGTCATCGAGCCCAACGTGGTCACCACGCTCTACATCGTCGCCCACCTGCCGAGTCTCGGCGACCTTCGCCTGCAGGCGGTGGACTTCGCCGTGCCGGCGTGGTTCGACCCCGGGAGCCTGGGCATCACGGACCTGCAGTGGCGCACCGACCTGCTCGTCGGCAACATCCGCGATGGGATCACGATGGCCTTCGAAGGCGACGGTCCGGTGACGGACGCGCTGGACAACATCGTCCTGGGCTCGGCAAGGGTCGTGAGCCTCGACGCCTCGTGGCCCGCGCCGAACACGCGGATCACGGTCCAGGGCAGCGAGCAGGACCTGCCGCTGGTCGTCGATGAGAACTCGCTGGAACGCCTCGTGCTGGGCGACTCGCTGCTCGTGAACCCGCTGCTGCGCCTGCCCTGAGGCGAGCAAGCCCCCCCATCACGTTGGGTGCTCGCCCCTCTCTGGTCGTGTGTGTGGAGGTGACATCGAGGTCACACCCGCCAGAATCTCCCCTGCGGTGCCTTCGAGTCTGCTATTCTAGATGATGTGAGTGAAAACGGGAGGTGAATCGTGGGAGTTCGTCGTGCGGTGACATCCGCTGCTCTCTGTGTCTGCGCGATTTGCCTGCTAGCATCCAGCTGTAGCGATGATTCCACCGGCCCCGAATCCCCGCAGGGCATTGTGCTGGTGGAAGTCTACCCGACCGGATCGCACTTCCATTGGGAGCTTTTCCGCGACGACGAGTCGCTCGGCGAGTTCAGCGGCAGTCGGACGCGATACTCGATGGCGGACGGCGAATACAGACTGGAATGGAAGCCGGAGGAAGGGTGGGCGACTCCGACCGAGAATCCGCAGTCCGGCTTCATCCGCGATGGTTCGGCGCTCCGTTTCGCGGGTGTGTATCACAGCCCATCAAGCCCAGCCGTCGTTCGCATCAATGTGGAACCCGACTTCCTCAACGCTGGCTGGTCGCTCGACATGCCTGGAGGAGTCAGGGCCGAGGGGACCGGAGATCAGACGCTGCTGGGCGTTCCGGCCGGCCACTATCGCATCGAGTTCGACGACGAACCCGGCTGGTCGGTCAGCACCCAGAATCCAATCGAGGCTGACCTGGAAGAGCTTGAGGATGAGACCTTTCAGGCCATCTACGAACAGGCGCCTGGAGGAAGCTTCATTCGGGTTCAAGTTGAGCCGCCAGCTCTCCCCGCTCCCTGGTCCTTGTTGTGCGCAAATGGCGCCACGATGCTCGGCCAGGGTTCCCTACTGCTCACCGGCATGACGCCGGGGGACTACACGATCCAGTGGCTTCCGATTGATGGCTGGCAGCAGCCTGAAGACAATGTCGTAACCCTTCACCTCGGTGACGGGAGTTGGATCGCCTTTGACGGTGAGTTCCAGTACTCCGGGGCCACCGGCGATGTCGAGATCGAGATTCAGCCGGTAGGATGCCCTGCTCCCTGGCATCTCGATGGTCCCTACGGGTTGACTTGGGATGGCGTTGGGGCAGAGCTGTTGCCGGCACTTCCGACGGGCCTCTACTCCGCCGAGTTCGCCGAGGTCGGTGGGTACCTCGGTCCGGCGGAAAGTCAGGACCTGTTCGTGCTGAGCGCAGGGCACACAGTCACGACCTCCGCGGAATTCGAGGTTGATGTCCTGTGGCCGAATGGCCGCATCGGCCTCTACGGGGATTCCGAGGCAACGCAGCGAGTAGTATCGATCCCACCGTTCGAGCTGACGCAACTCTATCTTGTATACACCTTCCCTCTCACGGAAGACAGCGAGAGCCGAATCCTCTTCCGGGTCTCTCCGACGATCTACCCTGGCGACAACGGCGTCAGCAGCTGGGACTGGCTGGGCGCCTATCACTTCCTTTGGAACGGATGGCACGAGTTGCTGCGGGATTTCGCTCCCGATGCAGGTCGCCACTGTCTGCTTGCACGACTAGATCTAGTGAGTACCGACCCTGAGTGGCCGCCTGCGGACACCCTGATCCGAGTGCAGGCCTATGTCAGTGAGTTGCTCCCCCCCAATAGCGTCCCCACTGACACGCTCTGGGTGAACTCATCCCCCTAGCTCTCCTGCTACCTCCCATGACGCGCCTGTGCTAGGATGTCGCCATGGCCAAGAAGAACACCCGCTATCTCTGCAAGGAATGCGGCGCCGAGACCGCCACGTGGCTCGGCCGCTGCCCCCAGTGCGGCGCCTGGGACTCGCTCACCGAGCTGGCCCGCGTCATCGGCAAGCAGGCCGTCGCGCGCGGCCCGCACCCCGCGCCTGCGATCGGCGCGGCCGCCGTGCCGCGTCCGCTGGCCGAGCTGCCGCTGGACGCCAGCCGCCGCCTCACCAGCGGCCTCGCCGAGCTGGACCGCGTGCTGGGGGGCGGGTTCGTCCCCGGGTCCGTGCTGCTGGTGGGGGGGGACCCGGGCATCGGCAAGTCCACGCTCTTGCTGCAGGCCGCGCAGGCGATGGCCGGCGCGGGGCCGGAGCCCGTGCTCTACGTGAGCGGCGAGGAGAGCCCGGGCCAGGTGCGGCTGCGGGCCGAGCGCCTGGGGGCGCTGGCGCCGTCGCTGTACTTTCTCGCGGCCACGGAGCTGGCGCCGGTGCTGGCGGCGGTGGAGCAGCTCGCGCCGCGGCTGGTGATCCTCGACTCGGTGCAGACGGTCGGCGACACCGAGCTCGAGACGGCCCCCGGTTCCGTCAGCCAGGTGCGCCACGTGACGCAGGTGCTCAGCCGCGCGGCCAAGGAGCGCGGCTTCCCGCTGGTGCTGATCGGGCACGTCACCAAGGAGGGGCAGATCGCGGGGCCACGGCTGCTCGAGCACATGGTGGACGCCGTCTTCTACTTCGAAGGCGAGGAGGCCGGGCTCGGCCGCATCCTGCGCGCGGTGAAGAACCGCTTCGGCCCCACGCACGAGATCGCGCTCTTCGAGATGACGGGCCAGGGCCTGCTGCCGGTGAGCGATCCGGCGGGTTTCCTCGGGGGACGTCACCTGAAGGGCGAGGTGGGCTCGGCGGTCACGGTGACCTTCAGCGGCACGCGGCCGCTGGCCGTGGAAGTGCAGACCCTGGTGAGCGCGCCGCGCTACGGCACCGCCGCTCGCGTGGTGCAGGGCGTGGACCCGCGCCGCGTCTCGCTGCTGGTGGCCGTGCTCGAGCGCAGCGCGGGGCTCGAACTCGGCGGGAGCGACCTCTTCGTCAGCGTGGCGGGCGGCCTGCGCCTCGACGACCCCGCCACCGACGCCGCGCTGCTCCTCGCGCTGGCCTCCGGCTTCCTGGGCCAGCCGCTGCCGGACGCCACGCTCGCCCTCGGCGAGGTCGGCCTGCGCGGCAACCTGCGCGCCGGCAGCCATCTCGACGAGCGCTGCCACGAGGCGCTGCGCCTGGGCTTCGAGCGCGTCCTGGTGGCGGGGACGGCCACGCCCGGCAAGGACCTGCCCGCCGGGGCCATCACCGCCGCGACCGACGTGCCCGCGCTCATCGCCGCCTGCGGCCTCGCCCCGGGGCGGCGCCGGGGCGCCGCCGGCCGCTGAGGCGAAGCATGGCCGGCTACACGCTCCGCGCGCTCCGCTATCCGAGCTTCTACCTGGCCGACTACGACGCCGCGGTCGCCTTCTACACCCGGCTCCTCGGCGATCCCGGCACCAACGAGGACGGGCTCCGCGGCTGGCAGCTCGGCGACAGCTGGCTCACCTTCTTCCCCGCCAAGGGGGCGGTGCCGGCGCCGGACGCCAACCCGCGCAACGCCGAGTTCGCCATCGAGGTGGCCGCGCCCGCCGAGGTGGACGTCCTCTACGCCGCCTTCCTCGCGGCCGGGGCCAGTCCCTGCATGGAGCCCCAGGACACGTGGATGTACGTCCCCATGCGCTTCGCCGTGGTGGACGATCCCTTCGGCCTGCGGGTGGACGTCTACTGCCCCCTGCCCGGGGACGTCGATCGCGTTTGAATGCCGCCGCTCCGCGCGGGTAGACTCGGCACGGCGTTGGCCGTATCTCAACCCGGAGGCGATCATGGTACTCAAACGCATCGGCGTGCTCAGCGCGGGCAAGATCCTCGGCATGCTCTACGGGATCATCGGCTTCATCGTGGGCGGCTTCTTCTCCCTCTTCTCCCTGCTGGGCGTCTTCGCTTCGGCCTTCGAGGACGGCCTGGGCGGCTCCCTCATCGCCGGGCTCTTCGGGCTCGGGGCGATCATCCTCCTGCCGATCTTCTACGGCGTCCTCGGCTTCGTGGTCGGCATCGTGGTCTCGGCGCTCTACAACGGCCTGGCGAAGCTGGCGGGGGGTATCCAGCTCGAGCTGGAGTGAAGCTCGTCCGGCACGGGGGGCGGGGGCCGGCGGTGATCGTCCTCCATGGCGGGCCGGGCGCGCCCGGCTCGGCCGGGGGTCTGGCGCGCGGTCTGGGGGACGGCTTCCGCGTCCTCGAGCCCTGGCAGCGGGGCAGCGCCGACGGCGGGGAACTCAGCGTGGCACGGCACGTGGCCGACCTGCTGGAACTGGCGGCGGCGGAGTGCCCAGGCGAGCGCCCCGCGCTGGTGGGCAGCTCCTGGGGCGCGATGCTGGCGCTGGCCGCCGCGGCGGAGGCCCCCGACGCCTTCGCGGCGCTGGCGCTGGTGGGCTGCGGCACCTTCGACGTGGCCGCGCGCGCCCGCATGCAGGACCTGATCGCCGAGCGCGCGGCGGGCGGCCTCGAGGCCGCGATGCAGGCCCTGAACGACCTGGATCCCGACGCCCGTCTCAGCGCCAGGGCTGCGCTGCTCGAGTCCATCTACGGCGTCGACATGCTGCCCGAACCGGGACCGGTCGCGGTGGACGCGCGCGCCAACGCGGAAACCTGGGCCGACATGCTGCGCCTCCAGGCCGAGGGGCGCTACCCGGCGGCCTTTGCCGCGATCCGCGTTCCCGTCATCATGCTCCACGGCGCCGAGGATCCCCATCCCGGTGGCATGGTGCGCGACAGCCTGGAGCCCCATCTGCCCCAGCTCGAGTACCGCGAATGGCAGCGCTGCGGGCACTACCCCTGGCGCGAGCGCGAGGCGCGCGACGGCTTCTTCGCCGTGCTGCGGGCCTGGCTCCAGCTCGCCCGGGGGCAAAACGCCTGACAGCCCCCCGCGGGGCGTGTACACTCCCCGCCGCCACCCGCACGCGAGGAGCCACGCATGCTCAGGACCCTCCTGTCCGCCTGCCTCCTGTTGACTTCCCTCACCGCCCTCGCCCAGCCCGCGGCCACGCCGCCGCCGGGCATGGTCGCGATCTCCGGCGGCGTCTTCACCATGGGCGCCGGCGAGGACGGCGACAACCCCGCCCACACGGTGGAGCTGTCGCCCTTCTACCTGGACGCGAAGGAAGTCACCTGCGCCGAGTACCAGGCCTTCTGCGAGGCCACCGACCGCGACCTGCCCACCTTCTGGGGCATGGCCGACTTCCATAGCGGTCCCGACTTCCCCGACTACCCGGTGGTGGGCGTGAGCTGGGGCGACGCCCGCGCCTACGCCGAGTGGGCGGGCAAGCGCCTGCCCACCGAGGCCGAGTGGGAGTTCGCGGCGCTCGGCGGCGACCCCGACACCCGCTACGCGGTGGGCGACACGCTCGCCGGCAACCTGGCCAGCTACGCGCGCACGTCGCCCAAGGGCACCCGCCCCGTGGGCAGCTACGCGCCCAACGGCTTCGGGCTCTACGACATGACCGGCAACGTGGTGGAGTGGACCGCCGACTACTACGACTGGGACTACTACGGCGTCAGCGCGCCGCTGAATCCCGTCGGCCCCGCCCTCGCCAAGTTCCGCAGCATCCGCGGCGGCGGCTGGTTCACGGGACCGGGCTGCTGCGGGATCGTCTTCCGCAACGGGCTGCGCGGCAACTGGCGCGACTTCAACGTCGGCTTCCGCTGCGCCGCCGATCCGCCGGGGCCGAAGCACGCGACCGTGCGCGCGGCCGACGGCCAGGTGGTGCACGTCGACCTGCACCTGGTGGACGCCGACCGCAGGCGCCCGCTGCTGATCCTCTTCCACCAGGCGCGGAGCAACGCCCGCGGCGAGTACGCCAACGTGGTGCCGCGACTCATGGAGGCCGGCTACAACGTGCTGGCCGTGGATCAGCGCAGCGGCGGCAGCCATCTGGGCGACGAGAACCGCACCGTGGCCGAGCTGCCCCCGGGCGCGAAGGAGCTGCCCTACTGCGACGCCTACCCCGACCTGGTGGCGGCCCTGCGCTACGCCGAGGCGGCGGGACTGCGCGGCCCGCGCGTCGCCCTGGGCAGCAGCTACAGCGCGGGGCTGGTGCTGCGTCTGGCCGTGGAGGAAAAGGACGCGCTCGCCGCCGTCGTGGCCTGCTCGCCGGCGTCGGGGCCGCCCATGGCGGTCTGCGATCCCGCGCCCTGGATTCCCCAGGTGACCCTGCCGGCCCTGGTGCTGCGCCCGGGCTCGGAGATGCAACGCGAGAGCGTGCGCGACCATCTCGCCGCCTGCCGCGCGGCGGGGCTGCAGACCTACGTGGCCGAGGAGGGCGTGCACGGGGCGTCCATGCTCGACCCGGACCGCGCGGCCGACGCCGGCGCCACCTGGCAGGTGCTGCTGGACTTCCTCGGCGGCGTCACGGAGTCCGAGTGACCGCGCTGCGTGAGCACCTGCTGGCCCAGAGCCGCTGGGCCTATGCCGGCGACGCCGAGATGTCCCTGCTCGACGCCCTCGATGGCCTGACGCCCGAAGAGCTCGTCTGGCGCGCGGACAGCGAGCTCTGGACCATCGGCGAGATCCTCTACCACGTCGCCAGCACCAAGATCGAGTACTGCCAGCAGGGCTTCGGCGCCTGGCAGGGCAGCTTCACCCGCTGCGTGGACGACCTGCCCGCCCTCCTCGAGCTGCTGGACCGCGCGCAGTTCCACCTGCTGGAGTGCCTGCAGAGCTGCGACGACGACGCGCTGCAGCAGCCCGTCCGCACGCACTTCCACGGCGAGAGCGCGGCGAGCTTCTTCGGCGTGATGCTCGCGCACGACATCGCCCACGCCGCCCAGATCAGAGGCCTCCGCCGCCGCTACGGCTCGCGCGCGGGCGGCTTCTACCCGGTCTAGGAGGCTTCGTGAGCGACGACGCGCGTACCGTCTACTCCAGCGAATCCGGCCAGCACTGCCCCGACTGCGGGCGGCCGCGCGCGGACTGCCGCTGCAAGGAGCCGGCGTCCGCAGCGTCGCGGGACGGCCTCGTCCGCGTGCGGCGCGAAACGAAGGGCCGCGGCGGCAAGACCGTCACCCGCGTCAGCGGCCTGCCGCTGGCGGGCGATGCGCTCAAGGACTTCGCCCGGCGGCTCAAGCAGCGCTGCGGTGTGGGCGGCGGCATGGACGGGGCGGATCTCGTCATCCAGGGCGACAAGGTGGAGCCCGTGCTGGCCTTCCTGGTGGCCGAGGGCTTCCGCGCCAAGCGCAGCGGCGGATGAAGCCGCGCGGCCTGATGCGGGCGGTCCTGGAGCAGTACGTCCTCGCGCCGGACGGCATCCACGGCGTATCGCACTGGGCGCGAGTCTGCGCCGCGGGGCGCCACCTCGCCGAGGCCGCTGCGGTCGACCCCGACTTCGCGGAGCTCTTTGCGCTGCTCCACGACGCCTGCCGCTGGAACGACGGCAGCGATCCCGAACACGGCGCCCGCGCGGCGGCGCTGGCGATCGCGCTGCGCGGGCAGCACTTCGAGCTGCCCGACGCCGCCTTCGCCGAGCTCCAGCGCGCGCTGACCTTTCACAGCGATGGGCGCGTGGAGGACGTCCCCGCCGTGCAGGTCTGCTGGGACGCCGATCGCCTCGACCTCACGCGCATCGGCGTCCGCCCCTGGCCGCGGCTGCTCTGCACGCCCGCGGCGCGGGCGCTGGCCGCGGGCGAGGGCCAGCTGCCCGCATTCGACAGCACCGCCTTCCTCGCCGCGCGCTGGGGCGTGACCCCGCGCGGCAGCCTTCTCGACGCTCACCCGGAGGACCACCCATGAGCGACGCCTTCCAGGACTACTATCCCGACGATTTCGCCCGCTGCTACGGCTGCGGCAAGGACAATCCCAAGGGCTACCAGCTCAAGACGCGCTGGACGGACGAGGCCGCCGGCGAGACCGTCACGGCCTTCACGCCCCGGCCCGAGCACACGGCGATCCCTGGCTTCGTCTACGGCGGGGTCATCGCCTCGGTGATCGACTGCTCGGGGACGGGCACCGCCGCCGCCGCGGCCTACCGCGCGGTCGGCCGCAAGATCGGGGAGGGCGAGGCCTTCCGCTTCGTCACCGGGCGCTTGACGGTGAACTACCTCAAGCCCACGCCGCTGGGCCCGGAGCTCACGATCCGCTGCCGGATCGAGGAGGTGAAGGGCCGCAAGGTCACGGTGAGCGCGGAGCTGAGCGCGGAGGGCGTGGTGACCGCCACGGGCGAGGTGGTGGCGGTCCAGATTCCGGACGACTTCGGCCGCTAGGGCCGGTCCGGTGGCGGTAGGGGTGGGGGTCTGCTAGACTACGGGCCCCCCTCCCCGATTCACCAGGAGTCTGCCATGTCCGTGAAGCCCGTTCCCGACGGATACACCACTCTCACCAACTTCTTCTCCGTTCAGGGCGCCGACAAGTTCTGCGCCTTCCTCGAGCAGGCCTTCGGCGCGTCCCATGTCCATCCGCCCATGAAGCGCCCCGACGGCGCGTTTTCCCACGCCGAGATGCAGGTCGGCAGCTCGCGCGTCATGATCGGCGAGGCGCGCGATGCCTCCGAGCACCTGCCGACGATGCTCTACATGTACGTGGAGGATTGCGACGCCGTGTTCAAGCGGGCCGCCGCCGCCGGCGGCGAGACGATCATGCCGCCCACCGACATGTTCTACGGCGACCGCCATGGCGGCATCAAGGACGCGTGGGGCAATCAGTGGTGGATCGCGACGCACATCGAGGACGTCGAGCCCGCCGAGATGGAACGCCGCATGGCGGAGGAGATGGCCAAGCGCGCGGCCGAGGGCAAGTAGGCGCCGGGCGGCGGCCTCCTCGTTGGCCCGGCGCCGGAGGCAGCGATGAAGGCATTCCGAATCGTCGAACACGGGGACGCCGCCGCCTTTCTGGAGCGCGCCACGGAGTGGCTCCTGCGCGACGAGGCCGCCCACAACCTGCTGCTGGGCATCGCCGGCCGCCTGCGCGACGGGCACAACCCCTACGACGATCCCATCAGCCTGATCACCGTGGAGGAGGGCGACGAGGTCGTGGGCTGCGCCTGGCGCACGCCGCCCTTCAACCTGGGGCTGACGGCCATGCCGCCCGCCGCCCTGCCCGCGCTCGTGGAGGCCGTGGGGCGGCTGCACCCCGCGTTGCCGGGGATCCTGGGTCCGCCGGAGGTCGTCCGGGAGGCGGCGCGGCTCTGGGCTGCGCCGCGGGGGCTGGCGCTGCGCGACGACATGGCGCTGCGCATCTATGCGCTCACGGACGTCACACCGCCGGCTTCGCCGCCGCCTGGGCGTTTCCGCCCTGCGGCGCCCGGCGATGTTCCCCGCCTTGCCGACTGGGCCGGCGCTTTCCAGGTTGAGACCAGCCCCGGCGACGCACCGCGGCCCGACCTCACGGGCGCGGTGGAGCGGCTCGTGGCGCAGGCCGTGCTCTGGGTCTGGGAGGACGGCGAGGCCGTGAGCATGGCGGCGGCCGTGTCGCCAACCCCGCACGGTGTGCGGGTGAACTTCGTCTACTCGCCGCCCGAGCGACGCGGCCGCGGCTACGCGAGCGCCTGCGTGGCGGCGCTCAGCCAGGCGCAGCTGGATGCGGGCCGGCAGTTCTGCTTCCTCTACACCGACCTCGCGAACCCCACGTCGAACGCGATCTACCAGCGCATCGGCTACCGGCCGGTGACGGACGCGCTGCAGCTGGGGTTTGCGTCCGGTCCCGTTGACGTACCCGGCGCGGGCCGCTAGACTATTAGTGTTCCAGTGGCTGGGAGGATATCCCTGTGGTCAAGGCGATGGCGAGTCGGATCGAAGCGTGCGTCGCGCTTGCAATTCTCCTCCAGGCCGTGCCGCAAGCAGCCTGGGCCACGCCAGAATACCTGGACTACTCGCCCTACTACCACCATCTGGCTGTGAGTTCCGCCTACGGGGCGACATCCCTGGTCTACGATTCCCCGCTTCTGTTTGTGGGCGGCAAGTCCGTTATGGGCGACTCGGCTGCGGTGCACATCCTCGACCTTAGCCAGCCGGACCTCCCTGTCGAGCTCTCGCTGTTTTCCCTCGATGCCACGCCGTCGACGATTTGCGGTCAACGGCGCAGCGGAGACCTTCTCTTCGTGAGCTGCGACTACGGGCTCTTTGCCCTGGATCTGAGCAATCTCGAGCAGCCGCAACTGCTCTCGGCCCTGCCGCTCTCGTACAAGGGCGAGCTACGGATCAGCGGGAATACCCTCGTCATTGCTGGTGGCAGACGCGGAATCGCGCTTGTCGATGTGACCAACCCTTTGGCGCCCGTCCCGAGGGGGACACTTCAGACGGTGGATGCCTCGGGGATCGCCGTCAACGACACGCTGCTCTATGTTGCCGATGGGCGAGGTGGGCTTGAGTTGGTCAGCATCGCGGATCCAGAGCACCCGCGACGGCAGCACATCACCTCACTCGAAGACAAGACCTTCGACGTGGAGCTCTTCGACGGTTTTGCGGCAGTGACCCACCAGGACGCGGGGATCGCCACCATCGATGTATCGAATCCACTTGACTGGCAGCGTCTGATAGGGGAGAGCGCACCGGCTTCTGTCTCCGGTCTGTCGCGCCAAGGCAATAACCTCCTTACCGTCGATGGCGGCTATTTCAGCAGCATGCACATCTACGACATGTCTAGTCCCAGCACGCCAGTGGAGGTCGAAGAGTACCCTGCCGGGCAAGTGCAGGGTGCGGTGTTCGCAGACTCTGCCCTCGTCACTTCTCACCCGACAGGTGTCGTCATCGACAGACGCCTGCCGCCGGTCACCGCCCCGACGATTGGCTCAGCCCATCTCGGGAATGGCAGTACGCCTCAGGCGATTCAGGGTTGGGGGGGGAAGCTGTTCGTGGCGGGGGTGGGCGGTGTCGAGGTGTTCGATGCCACCGATCCTCGCGACGCGCAGTCTATCGCTCGTTTCCTCTATGGCGTGTCCTGCACCGGATTGGTGCTGGACAATGATCTGGCCTTCGTGACAGGGGCTGGAATCGGCCTTGTCATCTACGATGTTTCCGATCTGACGCAGCTGAGGCAGCTGTCCGCCGCGCCAGCGACCTCCACAGCGACGGCACTCGCCGTAGGGCAGAGTCTCTGCGCCCTCGCATTGCATGAGCATGACCTCCAGATCCTCGATGTCTCGGACCCCGCCCATCCTCGCGCGGTGGGCTACCTAAATGTTGGGTCGAACATCTCGAAGCTTGGCTTCGGGCCTGGGAGAGTCCTCGTGGTCGGGACGGCTGCGGACGGGATGCTTCTCGTCGATTGCAGCGACCCGACGACGCCGACACCAGTCGGCGCCATCACTCGCTCAGAGGCTCCAGAGTCGATCGAGATTCGAGGGAGTCTTGCCCACATCTTGTTTCGCAATGTCGGGTACATCATCGTTGACATCAGCAACTCGTGGGCTCCAGAGATCCTGAGCAGTGTCGGAACTCCGACGACTGGACATGCGCTCAGCGTTGGCGGGGACTACGCGTACCTCAGGTGCCATCGAGAGGGTGTTCAGATTCTGGACGTCGCCGACCCAAGCCAGCCGCGCTGGGTGGGAGCGGTGAATTCCGTGACCCTTCAGGATGCTTCGGCGCTCTGGGCCGGCCCAGAGTGGTTCTGCGCGGGCCGGTGGTCGAGCTTGGAGTTCGGCTACCTGCCCCTGGGTGCAGCGACAGCGGCCAATCGGAAGGCGCCGCGAGCTCCGGGGCAAATCCACCTTGCCGCGTATCCGAACCCAGGCAACCCCACATTCAATATCGAACTCGCACTCGACCGGGCGCAGCGCGTTCGCCTCACGGTGCAAGCGGTCAATGGACGGCACTGCGCAACACTCGATGATAGGCGGCTGGATCCGGGGCTACATCGCTTCGTTTGGGACGGGCGCCGCGACGACGGTCGCCTCGTTGCCAGTGGCGTTTACTTACTCAGGGCCGAAGCAGAGACCATGGATCTGTCGGCAAGGCTGGTCTTGGTGAAATGAAGGCGCACGCTCTTGCCATCCTGTTGCTCTCCTTCTCTGTCATCCCCTGCCAGGGTGAGCCGCGCCTTACGGCCGAAGGAGAACCCATCAAGGCCCCGCGTATTGAAAGGCCCGATGCGGCGGTCGACTCCACACGAGGCTGGCACCTCGTGAACGACGGCAGCTTCGAGTTCGGTGAGTGTGGTGTGTACTCGGACTGGACCTGCATCACCAACACCACGTGCTCGTGGATAGTCGACCCTCTGCCGACGTGGGGTTACCCCGCCTACGAGGGTGAGCTGGTGGCATGGTTGGGGGGCTTCTGTGATGGGGCCAACAGCAATTCCTTCTGCCAAGACATCTACCTCTGGACGCCGCACATCCGCTGGCACTGGATGGGCTACGTTGGCGAGACCAACATGAGCAACTTCGTCTACGTGCGAGTCAACGGCGACATCGTGTGGGCCAAGGAAATGGTCTGGCCGGAGGACCACACCTTTGGGACCTGGGTGACCGAAGAAATCACCTGGGACTACTTGGACGGTGCGCCTGGAGTGTTCGAACTCTGCTTCGAGTTCGAGGCCAGCAGCGGCGCCAACATGCTCATCGACTACATCGAAGTCTACTACTAGCCCGCGCCTACATGTTCCGCCGGTACTGCCCGCCCACCTCGTAGAGCGCCTGGGTGATCTGCCCGAGGCTGGCTACGCGGGCCGTCTCCATGAGCTGCGCGAAGACGTTCCCGCCCGCCAGCGCCACGCCCTTGAGCTTGTCCAGGCTCGCCGCGATCTCGCCGGCGTTCTTCTGCTGCAGCGCGCGGACGTGGGCGATCTGCTCGGCCTTCTCCTCGGGCGTGGCGCGGCGCAGCTCCACCTTGTCGGCGATCAGGTTCTCGGCGTCGGGGTTCAGGAAGGTGTTCACCCCGATGATGGGCAGCTCGCCGCTGTGCTTGCGCATCTCGTAGAGCATGGACTCGTCCTGGATCTTGCCGCGCTGGTACTGCGTCTCCATGGCGCCCAGCACGCCGCCGCGCGCGCTGATCCGCTCGAACTCGGCGAGGATCGCCTCCTCCACCAGCTCGGTCAGCTCCTCGACCACATAGCTCCCCTGCCACGGATGCTCGTTCTTCGTGAGCCCGAACTCGCGGCTGACGATCATCTGGATCGCCATCGCCCGCCGCACGCTCTCCTCCGTGGGCGTGGTGATGGCTTCGTCGTAGCTGTTCGTGTGCAGGCTGTTGCAGTTGTCGTAGAGCGCGAGCAGGGCCTGCAGCGTGGTGCGGATGTCGTTGAAGGCCATCTCCTGCGCGTGCAGGCTGCGGCCGCTGGTCTGGATGTGGTACTTGAGCTTCTGGCTGCGCTCGCCGGCGCCGTAGAGGTCGCGCATGGCCACCGACCAGATGCGCCGCGCCACGCGGCCGATCACCGTGTACTCGGCGTCCATGCCGTTGGAGAAGAAGAAGCTCAGGTTGGGGGCGAAGTCGTCCACGGCCAGGCCGCGGGAGCGGTAGTACTCCACGTAGGTGAAGCCGTTGGCCAGCGTGAAGGCCACCTGGCTGATGGGATTCGCGCCCGCCTCGGCGATGTGATAGCCGCTGATCGACACCGAGTAGTAGTTCCGCACCTGGTGCTCGATGAAGTAGCTCTGGATGTCGCCCATCATGCGCAGGGCGAAGTCCGTCGAGAAGATGCAGGTGTTCTGCGCCTGGTCCTCCTTGAGGATGTCCGCCTGCACCGTGCCGCGCACCGTGCTCAGCGTGAAGGCGCGGATGCGCGCCAGCTCGTCGGCGCTGGGCGTGCGGCCCTCCTTGGCGCGGAAGGCGTCCACCTGCTGGTCGATGGCGGCGTTGAGATAGAAGGCCAGCATGATCGGCGCGGGGCCGTTGATGGTCATCGACACGCTGGTGGAGGGGTGGCACAGATCGAAGCCGGCGTAGAGCGTCTTGATGTCGGCCAGCGAGCAGATGCTGACCCCCGAATCACCAACCTTACCATAGATGTCGGGGCGCTCGTCCGGGTCCTGCCCGTAGAGCGTGACCGAGTCGAAGGCGGTGCTGAGGCGCTTGGCCTCGTCGTTGCGGGACAGGAAGTGGAAGCGCTGGTTGGTCTTCTTCGGGCCGCCCTCGCCCGCGAACTGGCGCTTGGGATCCTCGCCCTCGCGCTTGAAGGGGAAGACGCCCGCGGTGAAGGGGAAGCTGCCCGGCACGTTCTCGAGCAGCAGGTACTCCAGGCGGTCGCCGTGGTCGGCGAGGCGCGGCACGACGACCTTCGGCACCTTGGTGCCGGCCAGGGTCTCGCTGGTCAGATCCACGGTGAACTCGCGGCCGCGCACCTCGTAGGAGAAGCGCTCGCCGCTGTAGGCCTCGCGAAGGTCGTCCCAGCCGGCGAGCAGCGCCGCGTGGCCGGGGCCAAGCTGGCGCTCCAGCTCGCCGATCTTCGCGGCGAAGACGTTCGCGTCCGCCGCGGCGCCCAGCTGCTCGCGCGCGCCACGCAGCTGCTGCAGCCGCCGCGCGATTCCTGCCTGCTCGCGCGCCCGTCGCTTGTAGTCGCGCACGGCCGCGGCGATCTCGCCCAGGTAGCGGACGCGATCGGCCGGCACCAGGCTGTGGCTGCGGCTGGTGCGCGCGATCTGCCCCGCGGGGATGCGGCAGGCGAACCGGGCGCCGCACTTCGCCTTCAGCAGCTCCACCAGGCCGGCGTAGAGGCCGTTGACGCCCACGTCGTTGAACTGGCTCGCGATCGTGCCGTAGACGGGCATCGCCTCGGGCTCCACCTCGAAGCGCTCGCTGGCGCGGCGCATCTGGCGGCGGACGTCGCGCAGGGCGTCCTCGCTGCCCTTGCGCTCGTACTTGTTGATCGCCACCAGGTCGGCGTAGTCGAGCATGTCGATCTTCTCGAGCTGGGTCGGCGCGCCGAACTCGGCGGTCATGACGTAGAGGGCGAGGTCGGTGACGTCCACGATCTCCGTGTCGCCCTGGCCGATGCCGCTGGTCTCCACCATCACCAGGTCGAAGCCGGCGGCCTTGACCACGTCGATGGCGTCGCGGATCGTCTCCGGCAGCTCGCTCTTGCTGCCGCGCGTGGCGAGCGAGCGCATGTAGACCTGGGGGCCGTCGATGGCGTTCATGCGGATGCGGTCGCCCAGCAGCGCGCCGCCGGTCTTGCGCTTGGAGGGGTCGGCGCTGAGCAGCGCGATGTGAACGTCCGGGTTGTCCACGCGGAAGCGCCGCACCAGCTCGTCCAGCAGGCTGCTCTTGCCGCTGCCGCCGGTGCCGGTGACGCCGAGGACGGGGGCATGGCTCGCCGCCGCGCGGGCGCGGACGCCTTCGGCCACGCGCGCCCAGGGCTCGCCGCCGATCTCCGTGAGGGTGATCATGCGGGCGACGGCCGCGTGGTCCTCGCGCCGCAGCGCCTCGGGCGTGGGCACGGGCGCGCCGCGATGGTCATCGGCGGGCAGCGAGGGCAGGTTCAGCGTGAAGTAGTCGCTGCGCTCGAGCAGATCGTCGATGATCCCCGCCAGGCCCATGGTCCGCCCGTGCTCGGGGTCGTAGATGCGGGTGATGCCGTGGGCCTCCAGCGCCCGGATCTCGTCGGGACGGATCACGCCGCCCCCGCCGCCGAAGATCTTCACGTGGCCGGCGCCGCGCTCGGCCAGCATGTCGCGCATGTAGGTGAAGAACTCCATGTGGCCGCCCTGGTAGGAGCTCACGGCGACGGCCTGGGCGTCCTCCTCGATCACGGCCTCGACGATCTCGGCAACGGAGCGGTTGTGGCCGAGGTGGATCACCTCGGCGCCGCCGGCCTGGATCATGCGGCGCATGATGTTGATGGCCGCGTCGTGGCCGTCGAAGAGACTGGTGGCGGTGACCACCCGCACCTGATGGGTCAGGCGGTAGCGGTCGCCGGGCTTGCGGTCGGTGCCGTGAGACGCGTCCAGGGCCATGGGTCCTCCTCGCAAAGGAAAAGGCGCAGGGTCAATCTGGCACATCCCCCGCGCCTTTTCCAGTGCTGAGCGGACCCCGGCGGGGCTGTCCGACCTCAGTAGTCCAGGCTGTAGACCGCGCTCGAGACGTAGCTGCTACCGAAGCCGCCGCCGCCGGCGATGACCCACATCCGCCCGCCATAGACCACGGACGAGTGGGCCGTGATCGGCTCGTAGCCCGCGTCGGCGGCGGCACGCACCCAGCTGGCCCCGTCCTCGCTGTACCAGGCGTCGGAGAGGTCGAGGTAGACGTTGTCGTTGTTGTTGCCGCCCAGCACCCAGAGCTTGTCGTCGAAGGCCACGCTCGTGTGCTGCTGGCGCGCGCCGAAGGGGGCGCTGTCGGTGACGAGCACCCAGTTCACGCCGTCCGCGCTGCGGTAGACCGCGTCGTCGCGTCCGCCGGTCTTCCAGAGCTGTCCCTGGAACTCGGCGATCTGGAAGTTGCCCGTGCCGCCGAACGCCGCGTTGTCGGTCTCGAGGGTCCAGGTGGCGCCGTCCGCGCTGCTCCAGATCTGGGACTGGGAGTAGCTGCCGGCCGCGTCGCGGCCCCCGAACACCCAGAGCTTGCCGGCGAAGGACGCAGCACGCAGTCCGTAGCGGGGCCCGAAGGCCGCCGCGGCCGTGGCCTGCTGCCAGGTCACGCCGTCAGCGCTGGACCACACATCCGCGAATTCGTTGCCCGTGCTGTAGCTGCTGTTGCCGCCGATCACCCACATGCGCCCGTCGTGGACGGCCGACGCGTGCACCGTCCGCCCGGGGAAGCCGGCGTTGGCGGTGACCTCGGTCCAGGTGGCGCCGTCCGCGCTGGACCAGACGTCGTTGTAGCGGCCTCCGCAGCAGGAGCTGCCCGCGATCACCCACATCTTGTCGTCGAAGACCAGGGACGTGTGGCCGCTGCGGGCCGCGAAGGGGGCCGCGGCGGTCACCTGCGTCGCGCTGATCAACGCCTGGGTGGTGAAACTGCGCAGGGCGGTGGCCGTCTCGGCGCCGAACGCGTCGCGGGCGACCACCTTCCAGTGGTAGCTCGTCTCCACGTCCAGCGGCTCGCCCAGGGGGTAGGACGTCCCCGCCAGGCCCGCCACCAGCGGGGCGCTCGGATTCGTGGCGGTGCTGAGGTAGAGGTCGTAGAGGACGGCGTCGCCGTCCGGGTCCACGGCGGTCTCCCAGCTGAGGGTGGGGGCGAGCGGCACGCCGGTGCTGCCGTCGTCGATGCCCAGCAGGTCGAAGGCGTTCGGGGCCGCGTTGTCGCGGGTGCTGAAGCTGCGAGTCGGGCTCGTGGAGCTGCCGCCCTGGCCGTCGTCGGCCGTGACCTTCCAGTAGAAGGTGCTCTGGATGGGCAGCGCCGCGGCGAGGGTGTGCGAGGTGCCGCTGAGCCCGCTGGCCACCGCGGTGGCGGGGTCGGCGTCGCCGTCCAGGTAGAGCGTGTAGGTCACGGCGTCGCCGTCGGGGTCGGTGGCGGCGTCCCAGCTCAGGGTGAGCGCGCCGTCGAGGCCGGTGGCGCCATCGGCGGGTGCGCTCAGAACAACCGCCGCGGGGTCCGCGTTGCTCGGCGACGCGGGATCGCTGCTCGAACAGGCGCCGAGCAGGAGGGACAGCGTGAGGAGGGCCAGCGCCTGGCCCCGAAGTGCCTTCATCGAGTGCTCCTTGGTGAGGGATTCGGAGCGGCTGTTTGTCCGGACGGCGGATCTCCCAAAGAAAAGCCGCACGGCCGAGCAGAGCTGACTCCCACTCAAGCAACGCCATGCGACCCGCACACAAAAGGCGCGGACCTCGCGGCCCGCGCCTTCGTGGCTTTACGCAAGTGCGCGACTAGCGCAGCTTCACCAGCCGCCCGCTGCGCAGCGCGTCCGCCGCCTCCAGTCGATAGAGGTAGACCCCGCTGGCCACGGCGTGTCCCGCGGCGTCGCGGCCGTCCCAGGCGAGGCTGCGCTCGCCGGCGGGACCGGCGGGCAGCGCCAGCTCGCGCAGGCGGCGGCCGGCGGCGTCGTAGATCGCGAGCCGCGCGGCCCCGGCACGCGGCTGGACGAAGCGCAGCGTGGTGCTCTCGCTGAAGGGGTTGGGCGTGCCGGTGACGCGGAGCGCCGCGTCGCCGGGATCGTCACCCACGGCCGAGAGGTCGATCAGCGCCTCGACGGCCGCGCCCAGGTCGGGCCGCGGGCCGATCTCCTTGCTGGCGTCGAGATGGGGCACGCCGGTGTCGTGCAGCAGATCGCGCAGCGCGCTCGGCGTGAGCGGGACGCCGTAGCTCGCCCGGGCGATGCCCTGCAGGCAGAGCGACGAGCCCGTGATCATCGGCGACGCGCCGCTGGTGCCGCTGAAGCCCGACGTGTAGTAGAAGTTCGCGCCGCCGGAGCTGTACAGGTCACCGTAGCCGGTGCTCACGATCGACGAGCCCCAGCCGTGCACGTCCATGCGCGTGCCGTAGTTGGTGAACCACTCGGCCACGCGGCCGGTGGGCGTGCCCGCGCCGACCATGATCGCGCCCGAGTCGCGCACGTTGCGGTCGAAGATGCCGCCCCAGAAGGCCGAGTCGAGGTCCTGGCTGCCGTTGGCGCCGGCCTCGATGCAGACCACGCCCAGGGACCAGCAGCCGGTCCAGATGACGTCGTAGTTCACCTGCACGTACTCCATCGGCGTGGCGCTGGCGCCCGTGGGGTACATCTGCAGCTCGATCAGCCAGACGTCGCCCGCGCTCAGGTTGTCGATGGCGTCCTGGAAGCGGTGCGGCACGTTGGGCCACTCGCCCACGGTGATGGCCTCCACGCCCCAGTTCGTGTCGCTTGCGAAGCCGGTGACGCCGTAGCCGTTGTTTCCGCCGATGATCTCGCCCAGCACCGCGGTGCCGTGGTCGATGTAGCCGGGATCGATGGGCGCGCCGCCCTGGAAGAAGTGGTTGGCGGCGGTGAAGTCCTCGTGGGTGAGCGTCCAGCCCAGCTCCACGTCGATGAAGTGCATGTTCGCGCCGCGGCCGCCGGGCTGGGCCCAGGCGGCGGGGGCGTCCATGCCCGTGGGCGGGTCGTAGAGATAGCCCTGCATGCCGCTGAAGTCGGGCGTGGGGACGAGCGGCGCCTCGGCCCGCAGCGTGGCGGCCGGGTGCGGGTCGTTCAGCACCGCCGGCTCGCAGAGGGGCGCGGGGTGGGCGATCTCAACTATCGGGTCCGCGTTGAAGGCGTTCAACGCGGACGCGAGGGCAGGTCGTCCACCCTCGACCCGCACGTCGTACCACAGCGACAGATCGGGACCCACGCGGCCGCTGGCCAGCTCGCCGGCAGCCTTGAGCGCGGCGCCGCGCTCGGGGCTGATCGCGAAGGTGGCGCGCAGTGCGCTGGCCCCGGCGACGAGCGCGTTGACGTCCGCCAGTGCCAGGCCGCGCTCCGAACGGAACTGCCCCGCCTCCAGCCGGACGGCGCTGCCCTCCACGAACTTCACGTGCAGCCAGGACGGGTCGAAGGTGGCGAGATCGTCCGCGCTCCAGGCGCGGACCGGAGAGACCGGACGGGTGCTGGTGTCCAGGGCGAGGGCGAGGCTCGGCAGGGCGAGCACCAGCATCGCGAGAATGGCGAGACGCTTCATGGGGACCTCCCGGTTGGTGAGCCCCGCAATTATAGCACGGGGGTAGCGATGGCTGTGCTAGAGTGCCGCCATGCTGGTTGACGCGCTCTGGATCGTGGTGGTGGCCGGCGGCAGCGGCAGGCGCCTGGGCGGGGAGACTCCCAAGCAGTACCTGCCCCTGGCGGGGCGGCCGCTCTTCCTGCACTGCCTCGAGCGCTTCGTGGCCATGGTGCCGGCGGAGCGGCTCGTGCTGGTCCACCCGGCGGGGGACGAAGCCCGCATCCGCGCCCTGCTGCCGCCCGCGCTGGCCGGCCTCCGGCTGACGACGGGTGGCGCTACGCGACAGGCTTCCGTGGCCGCCGGTCTCGCGGCGATTCCCGCCGAGGAGGGCATCGTGGCCGTGCACGACGCGGCGCGTCCCTTCCCGCCCGCGGACGCCCTGCACAACTGGATCGTCCATCTCCAGGCCGCCGGCAACGTGGGCCTGCTGCCGGTGCTGCCTCTCTCGGACACCATCCTGCAGCGCGTGGGCAACCGGGTCGTGGGTCACGTCGACCGCGACGTTCTCGGCCGCGCCCAGACGCCGCAGCTCTTTCCGCTCCCGCTGCTCCGCGCGGCCCACGGGGCGGCGATCGAGCGCGGCGAGACCAACGCCAGCGACGACGCGAGCCTGCTGCTCGCCCTCGGCAAGGAGCTCTTCGCCATGCCTGGCGATCCCGCGAACGTCAAGATCACGACCGCCGCCGACCTGGCCGCCGCCGAACGCGTGCTCGGCGCGCCCGCCCTGCGCGTGGGCCAGGGCTACGACTCCCACCGCCTCGACCCCGCGCGCCCGCTGGTGCTGGGCGGCGTGACCGTGCCCAGCGACGTGGGCGGCCTGGCAGGGCACTCGGACGCGGACGTCCTCACGCACGCCATCATGGACGCCCTGCTCGGCGCCGCGGGCCTCGGCGACATCGGTCGCCACTTCCCGGACACGGATCCCGTCTTCGCGGGCGCGGACAGCGTCGACCTGCTGGCGCAGGTGCGGTCGCTGCTGGCGGGCGCGGGGCTGGCGCCCTGGCAGGTGGACGCCACGGTGATCGCGGAACGCCCCAAGCTCGCGCCGCACATCGACGCGATGCGCGCGCGTCTGGCCGACACGCTCGGCCTGCCGGCGTCGCGTGTCTCGGTGAAGGCCACCACCAACGAGCGCATGGGGGCCATCGGCCGCGGCGAGGGCATGGCCGCCTTGGCCATCGCCGTGCTGAGGGAGCTTCCATGACCGTGCGTGTCCGCTTCGCGCCGAGTCCCACCGGCAGCGCCGAGAGCAGCCTGCACATGGGCGTGGCGCGCACGGCCGTCTTCAACTGGCTGCTCGCGCGGCAGCAGGGCGGCGTCTTCGTGCTGCGCATCGAGGACACCGACGCCGAGCGCTCGAACGCGGCGAGCGAGCGCGCGCTCATGGAGAGCTTGCGCTGGCTGGGCCTGGACTGGGACGAGGGCCCCGACGTCGGCGGCCCGCACGGTCCCTATCGCCAGTCCGAGCGCCTTGCGCTCTATCGCGACGCCGCGGCGCGCCTCACGGCCGCGGGTCAGGCCTATCCCTGCTTCTGCAGCGAGGAGCGTCTCGCCGCCGCGCGCGAGCAGGCGCGCGCCGAGGGCCGCGCCCCGCGCTACGACGGCCGCTGCGCCGCCCTCGATCCGGCCCTCGCGGAAGCTCGGGCGGCGCGCGAGCCGCACGCGATCCGCTTCCGCGTGCCCGCGCAAGACGTGGTGGTGACCGACGCCGTGCGCGGCGACGTGCGCTTCGCCGCCGGCACGCTGGGCGATTTCGTCGTGCTGCGCGCGAGCGGCCTGCCCGTCTACAACTTCGCCTGCGTGGTGGACGACGCCGCCATGGGCATCACCCACGTGCTGCGCGGCGAGGACCACCTGCCCAACACGCAGCGCCAGCTATTGCTATACGAAGCGCTGGGCGCGCCGCCGCCCGTCTTCGCGCACCTGTCCATGATCCTCGGCGAGGACCGTTCCAAGCTCTCGAAGCGCCACGGCGCGGTGAGCGTGGAGCAGTACCGTGCAGAGGGCTATCCGCCGGACGCGATCGTCAACTACCTGGCCCTGCTGGGCTGGAACCCCGGCGACGGCCGCGAGGCCATGAGTCGTGCCGAACTCACCGCGTCGTTCACGATTGAAAGGCTCAACAAGAGCGCGGCCGTCTTCGACGCGGCCAAGCTGGACTGGCTCGCCGGGCTGAAGCTGCGCGAGGCCGGTCCCGCGGCGCTGCTGCCCGCGGCGCGCGCCTTCCTGCCGGACGAGGACGACGCCCAGCGACTCCTGGAGATCACGGCGGTCATCGACCACCTGCGCTGCGCGGCCGACCTGCCGCGGGAGCTGGCGGCGCTGCGCGGCCCCGCGCCCGCGCCGGACGAGGAGGCCCGGCCCTGGCTCGCCCACGCTCCGCTCTTCGCCGCGCTGGCCGATGGGCTCGCGGCGGTGGAGGACTTCGGCGCGGAGGTCTTCAAGGCCGCGCTGAAGGACGCGGGCAAGGCGGTGGGAGCGAAGGGGAAGGAGCTCTTCATGCCGGTGCGCGTGGCGCTCACGGGCCGGACGCACGGGCCCGAACTCGCCGCAGTGGCGGCGATCCTGGGCCGCGACGAAGTGCTCGCGCGCCTTCGCGCGGCGACCGCCTAGGCGGCCCGCCCCCGTGGGCGGATCTGCTCTGCCCGCGAGCGAGCCTTGTGTCCGGGTCGCGCCCCTTCGAAGCGGGGCGCGAGAGGACACAAGCTCGCTACTTCAGCAGCACAGCTTTGCGCGTCAGCCGCTCGGTCTCCGTCTGCAGCTGGACGAGGTAGACGCCCGCGGCCACGGCGTGTCCGCGATCGTCGCGGCCGTCCCAGTCCACGCGGTGTTCGCCGGCCTCGAGCGCGCCGGCCTGCAGGCGACGCACCCGCCGGCCCGCGAGGTCCAGCACGCTCAGCTCGGCCCGTCCGGCCATGCCCAGGGCAAAGCGCAGCGATGTCTTCGGGTTGAAGGGGTTGGGTTGCGGCGCGAGCAGCGCGCTGGTCGTGGGGGCGGGGGCGTCCCCGGCGGCCGTGGACTCCCTGACCACGCAGACCTGGATGTTGTCGAAGAGCGGCCCGAGCGTGTGGTTTTCTCCGCTGCCGACGGCGCCGCACCACTCCGCGCAGAGGTCCAGCACGCCGAGACGCACCATGACGCCGGAGATGCCGTCCTCGTTCGCCCCCATGACCTCGTAGAGCGCCTGGGTCATGTCCACGGTCGTCGTGATCCAGCCGTCGGTGCCGTAGAACACCGTGGTCACCGGCGTGAAGCCGGAGTAGCTGCCGTTGCTGGTCCGTCCGGCGAGGCCGAAGGTGTAGAAGATCAGGGGGTCGATCGGAAGATCGCGGTAGACGTCGAACTGCAGGACGATCTGGCCCTCGCCCCAGGCCATGTTGAAGGGCTGGCCATCGACGTCCACCTCGAGCGGCGGCGACTGGATCCCCATGTCCACGTAAGGCGGTCCGTAGGGGATGATGCCCATGGGGTAGTCCTCGTTGGCGCTGCCGGGATCGAAGAAGGTCCACAGGCAGGACTCGTTCACGCCGGGCAGGAAGTCGTTCTCACGCAGGGCGACCGTGTTGCCGCCGAAGCCGGTCCAGTCCGCGGACAGGCACTCGCCGAAGCCGTCGAAGCTGTAGCCGCGCTCGGTGGTGCCGGGCTCGCCGTGGGCGCCGAGGCCGGAGGGCGCGAAGAGCCAGGTGCTGTCCGCGCGGACGGCGCGGGGAGGGGCCGGGGAGCCGTCGGCGCTGAAATCGAGCGCGGGAGCCGAGCTGGAGCCCGCGAGGACGAGCGCGAGAGCGAGGGCGATACGGAGGGACACGTCCCACCTCCTGGTTGGAGCCAGCGTGGGGCGTTGGCGGGGAGCAACCGCTCTTATCATAAGCGGTTTGGGCTGTCAGCGGAAGGCCGGTGTGCCGGCCGGCCGCGCACGGGGGTTTGATTTGTCGTCATTATTGGGATATAATGGCGCGCAAGTGGTGGCAGTCCCCATGACCCGGGAGGTCGACAATGCGAACCCTGCTGGCCGCGCTCGCGCTCGTGGCCCTGGCGGCCGCGCCCGCGGTGGCGCTCTGGAGTCCCGTCGCGGACGCCGAATTCCCCTCCGACATCGAAGTGCTGATGTCGGGTGACGACGCCCTCTACACCGGCACCTTCACCGGTCTCGTCTTCGCGAGCCAGGACCACGGCGCGAGCTGGACGCCCGCCGGCGACGGCCTCGACTCCGGCGCCTACGCCCCGGTGGTCGGCCTGGTGCAGCTGGGCGACTGGATGTTCGTCAGCCGCAGCATCGAAGCGCCCTACAACCTGCGCGTCGAGCGCGTGGGCGGCGCGTGGCAGACCTGGCAGCCGGCGACCTACCAGGCGAGCGAGGTCTACAACCTGTTCGCCATGGACGGCGCGCTCTACGGGGTCATCGGCTCGGCGCCCCAGCGCAGCGACGACCTCGGCGACAGCTGGACGCCCCTCGCGCAGCCTGACGGCGGGTCCATCACCCGCGTCTTCGCGGCGGGGTCTTACCTCTTCGGCGCGACCGGCCTCATCAACAGCGGTGGGATCTACCGCTCCGCCGACGGCGGCCAGACCTGGACCGACGTCACCGGCCCGCTCCCCTCGAGCTATCTCTGCGCCGAGACGGTCTTCGGCGGCGCGCTGATCCTGAGCGTCTACCACTACGGCGGCGTGGGCTCGCTCTGGCGCAGCGACGACTGGGGCGCGAGCTGGACGCAGATCACCGGCCTGCCCTCGGGCGACCGCAATCTCAACGGGCTGGCCGTGCACGGCAACCTGCTCGCCTTCGGCGCGTCGGGCAGCACGGCGGGCGGCAGCGTCTGGCTCACGCCGGACTTCGTGGACTTCCAGCCCTTCACCGAGGATCTGCCGCCCTTTGCGCATCCCGTGAACATGCTGCTCACCCACGATGGCTGGCTCTTCAAGAGCGGCGGCTCGGTGACCCGCTACCGCGCGGCCTTGCCGGACCTGACCGGCGTCGACGACGCGCCGGCCTTCGCGTCGCGGCTGACCGCGCAGCCGAATCCGTTCAACCCGAAGACCACGCTGCGCTTCTCGCTCGCCGCCGCGAGCGACGTGTCGATCGACGTGTTCACCGTGAACGGGCGCCGCGCGGCCACGGCCTTCGCGGGCCGCCTGCCCGCCGGCCCGCAGGCGGTGGACTGGGAGGCGCGCGACGACGCGGGGCACGCGCTGCCGGGCGGCATCTACCTGGCGCGGCTGTCCAGCGACGAGGGCGAGCGGTTCAGCAAGCTGGTGCTCGTCAAGTAGGCCGCGAGGCGCAGCACGCATCTGGCGATGTGCCGTCGGTCCGCCGGCGGCACATCGTGTTTACACATTTTACCGAACCAACGGCGGGCTTCGACTGTCTCACCTCTCGACGCCGCGAGTGAAACCTGCCGCGCGTCGCCGCGCTAGGTGCTCACCCACACCCCGACTCGAGAGGTAGAGATGCGCCCCCTGTCCGCTCTCGCCGCGGCGCTCGTTCTCGCCGCCGCCTCGACCGGCGCCGCGCAGGAAGCGGCGCCTTCGCATGTCCCCCGCGTCTACCAGACCGCGCACTGCGGGGCCGGCTGCCCGCGCATCGACGGCCAGCTCGACGACCCCTGCTGGAACCTCGTGGACTGGGGGGCGGACTTCACCCAGTGGCGCCCCGACGAGGGCAAGCCGCCCAGCCAGCAAACCGCGTTCAAGATCCTCTACGACGATCGCAATCTCTACGTGGCCTATCGCGCCTACGACGACGAGCCGGAGAAGATCGTCAGCCGACTCACGCGCCGCGACTGGTTCCCCGGCGACTGGGTGGAGATCAACATCGACAGCTATCACGACCGGCGCACGGCCTATTCGTTCACGTCCAGCGTATCGGGCGTGCGCGGGGACGAGTTCGTCAGCAAGGACGGCGACGACTGGGACGGCAGCTGGGACCCGATCTGGGATCTCAAGACCCACGTGGACGCCGAGGGCTGGACCGCAGAGGTCCGCATCCCGCTCAGCCAGCTGCGCTATCAGCCGCTGCCGGAGCAGGTGTGGGGCATCCAGGTCACGCGGCGCGTCTTCCGCGAGGAGGAGCGCTCCACCTGGCAGCCCAAGAGCCAGCAGGAGAGCGGCTGGGTGAGCCGCTTCGGCGAGCTGCGCGGGCTGGTGGGGCTGCCCGTGCAGCGGCGCGTGGAGCTGCTGCCCTATGCCGTGGGGCGTCACGAGCGCTTCGCCGCCGATCCGGGCGATCCCTTCGCCGACGGCCGCGAGGGCAAGCTCGCCGCGGGGCTCGACGGCAAGATCGGCGTGAGCAGCAACCTGACGCTCGACTTCACCGTCAACCCGGACTTCGGGCAGGTGGAGGCGGATCCCTCGGAGCTGAACCTGAGCGAGTTCGAGACCTTCTTCAGCGAGCGACGGCCCTTCTTCCTCGAGGGGAACGACATTCTCGACTACCCGGTGGCGCCGGCGATCACCGGCGGGCGCAACACGAGCGACATCCTCTTCTACTCGCGCCGCATCGGTCGGCGGCCCGACTGGCCCTGGCCCACGCGCGACTTTCCCGACTACGTGGAACTGCCCGAGGCCAGCTCGATCCTCGGCGCGGCCAAGCTGACGGGCAAGACCGCGGGCGGCTGGTCCCTGGGGGTGCTGGAGAGCGTCACCGCGCGCGAAGCCGCGCGGGCCGACTACGGCGCCGGCGAGGAAGAGGTGGCCGTGGAGCCGGCCACCAACTGGCTCGTGGGGCGCCTGCAGCGCGACTATCGCCAGGGGGACACGCGCATCGGCGGCATGGTGACCGCGGTGAACCGCAAGGCCGAGCCCGGCCTCGACTTCATGCACCGCCAGGCCTACGCCGGTGGCGTCGACTTCTACAGCACGCTCTGGGATCGCAAGTGGCGCGTGGCCGCCAACCTGCTCGGCAGCGAGGTGCGCGGCGACAGCCTGGCCCTGGCCGCCACGCAGCTGTCCAGCGCCCGCTACTACCAGCGCCCGGACAACGACGAAGCCGACTTCGACCCCGCGCGCCGCAGCCTGGCCGGCCACGCCGGGTCGCTGCGCTTCGGGCGTCTGGGCTCCACGGGCCTGCGCTTCGAGACGCAGGTGGGCTGGCGTTCGCCGGGCTTCGAGATCAACGACCTGGGCTACATGCGCGAGTCGGACGTCATCAACCAGTCCACCTGGGTCGGCTGGAACGCCCAGCCCTTCCACTCCCTGCGCAGCCTCAGCGTGAACTCGAACCAGTGGCTCGACTTCGACTTCGGCGGCAACCTGCTGCGCCGCATGGTGAACCTGAACAGCAACGCGCAGCTGGCCGGCAACGCGAGCCTCGGCGGCGGCATCACGCGCACGGCCGAGTGGACGAGCAACACGGCGCTGCGCGGCGGCCCGGCGCTGGTCCTGCCCGGCGACTGGGAGCTGAACGTCTGGTTCAACTCGGACTCTCGCGCGCGCTTCACCTACAACTTCGGCGGCTACGCCTCTCAGGGCGACCACGGCCTGCACGACGTTCGCGACGTCTGGTTCAGCGTGAGCCTGCGTCCCAGCAACGCCCTGCGACTCACGCTCAACCCCGACTACACGGCGCGCGAGCAGACGATGCAGTACGTCGCGCAGCGGAGCGTCGGCGAGGACGACCGCTACCTCTTCGCCACGCTGGACCAGAAGACCCTGAGCATGACGCTGCGCGCCGACTACGCGGTGACGCCGAATCTGTCGCTGCAGGTCTACGGCGCGCCCTTCGTGACGGCGGGCAGCTATCGCGATTTCAAGCGCATCACCGACCCCGACGCCGCGCGCTTCGCCGACCGCTACCACACCTTCGGAGCGGGCGAGATCGCCGCGGCCGACGGCGGCTACGACGTGGACGAGAACGCCGACGGCACGGTGGACTACAGCCTCGGCAATCCGGACTTCAACTTTCGCGACTTCAACTCCAACGTCGTGCTGCGCTGGGAGTTCAATCCGGGTTCGCTGCTCTACCTGGTCTGGAGCCAGTCGCGCAGCGACTTCGTCGGCCAGGGCGACTTCCACCCCGGCCACGATCTGGACGCGCTGTTCGGCGTGCGGCCCCACGACGTCTTCCTGATCAAGGTCAGCAAGTGGCTCAGCCTCTAGCTTGACGCCGCCGCCGCACCGGGCGATCCTCGGCAACCGCGCCGCGGGCGCGGCCAACCCGAGGAGTCGCCCATGTCCTTCACGCTCGACCGGGCCCTGATGATGCTCGAGCGGACGCCCGCCGCTCTCGACGCCGCCCTGCGCGGCCTGCCCGACGACTGGGTGGGCGACGGCGCCAATCGCGAGGACTGGGATCCGCGGGCCGTGGTCGGCCATCTCATCCACGGCGAGATCGACGACTGGGTCGCGCGGGGGCGCATCATCCTGAATGACGGCGAGGCCCGTCCCTTCACGCCTTTCGACCGCATGGCGCAGTTCGATCGCGATCTGAGCGATCTCGACGCGCTGCTCGACCAGTTTGCACGCCTGCGCGCCGACAACGTGGCCACCGTTCGCGGCTGGCAGCTCGACGCGGCCGCGCTCGCCCGCAGCGGACGCCACCCCGAGCTCGGCGTGGTGACCCTCGCCGAACTGATTGCCACGTGGACCGTCAGCGACCTCGCGCATCTCGCGCAGATCCGGCGCTGGCAGGCGTGCCGCTACCGCGAGGCCGTCGGTCCCTGGCGCGCGTTCTTCCGCGCGCTGCGGGACTGAGCGCGCGGGCGGCGGGGCACGCTGCCGCCCCATGGGAACCGTCCTTGTCAAAACAGGGCGTATCGGCAAGCGCCTTGCTTCACATGAATCTGACGACCCTCGCCTTCAGGAGCTACGATGGACCCCTCCGCGCTATCCTGGGAACAGCCCTACGCCTCGCGGCGCGTGCCCGTCTTCGCGCGGAACGTCGTGGCCACCAGCCAGCCCCTGGCCGCGCACGCCGGCCTGGAGATGCTCCAGGAAGGGGGCAACGCGGTGGATGCGGCCCTGGCCGCCGCCATCGCGCTGACGGTGGTGGAGCCCACTTCGAACGGCATCGGCGGCGACGCCTTCGCGATGGTCTGGACCGGCGAACACCTCCACGGCCTCAACGGGTCGGGACGCTCCCCCGCCGCCTGGACGCCCGAGCGCTTCAGCGGCCGCGCCCACATGCCCGAGACGGGCTGGGACTCGGTCACCGTGCCCGGCGCGGTGCACGCCTGGGTGTCCCTCTCGGAGCGCTTCGGCCGCCTGCCCTTCGCGCAGCTCTTCGGACCGGCGCTGCGCTACGCGCGCGAGGGCTGGCTCGTCCCGCCGGTGACGGCCGCGGCCTGGGCCCGCGCCGCCGAACGCTTTCGCGAGTTTCCCGACTTCGCGCAGACCTTCCTGCCGGGCGGGCGCCCCCCCGCCTGCGGGGAGCGCTTCCGCTGCCCCGAGCAGGCCGACACGCTGCGGCGCATCGCCGAAAGCCGCGGCGAGGCCTTCTATCGCGGCGAGGTGGCCGGGCGCATCGTGGCGGCGTCGCGCGCCGACGGCGGCGCCCTCGTGGCCGAGGACCTCGCGAGCCACCAGTCGGAGTGGGTGAAGCCGCTGCATCTGGACTACCACGGCGTGCGCGTCCACGCGCTGCCGCCCAACGGGCAGGGCATCGCCACGCTGGTGGCGCTGGGACTCCTGCGCCACCTGGAGCCGCAGCGACATCCCGTGGACTCCGCGGCCGGCGTGCACCTGCAGGTGGAGGCCATGAAGAGCGCGCTGAACCTGCTGCAGGGCCTGGTGGGGGACCCGGACCACATGAGCATCGAGGCGAGTTCGCTGCTCGACGACGGCCTGCTCGAGCGCTGGGCCGAGGAGATCGACCGCGAGCGCGCCGGCTCCCGCGAGCTGGGCATGCTGGGCTCCGGCGGCACGGTGATGCTGAGCGCCGCCGACGCCAGCGGCATGATGGTGTCCTACATCCAGTCCAACTACATGGGCTTCGGCTCCGGCGTCGTGGTGCCGGGCACCGGCATCGCGCTGCAGAATCGCGGCGCGGGCTTCCTGCTGAAGCCGGGTCATCCCAACGCCGTGGCGGGCGGCAAGCGCCCCTTCCACACGCTGATGCCGGGCTTCGTCACCGACGAGGGGCGCCCCCTCATGAGCTTCGGCGTGATGGGGGGACCGATGCAGCCCCAGGGTCAGCTGCAGTTCCTGCTGCGCGTGCTCGACTACGGGCAGAACCCCCAGGCCGCGGCGGACGCGCCGCGCTGGCGCCTCCTCGCCGACGGCCGCCTCGCCCTCGAGCAGGGCTTCGATCCCGGTGTGGCCGATCAGCTGGCCGCGCGCGGTCACCTGGTGCTGCGGGAGCGTCCCGGGCGCGAGTTCGGCGGCGCCCAGGCAGTGCTGCGCCTCCCCGACGGCTACTGCGCCGCCTCCGATCCCCGCAAGGACGGACAGGCCGCCGGCTACTGAGCCGGTCCTCGACCCGGGCGCTCCGGGAGGGCATAATGGTCCCGCCGTCGAGGAGGGGCCATGGCCAGCAGCGAATCCAGAGCCGTCATCTACGCCGCCCTGGCGGGCAACACGCTCATCGCCGTGAGCAAGCTGGTGGCGGCCGCGATCACCGGCAGCAGCGCCATGCTGTCGGAGGGCATCCACTCCCTCGTGGACACGGGCAATCAGGGCCTCCTGCTGCTGGGGCTGCGGCGCGCGGCGCGTCCCGCCAGCCCGCGCTTCCCCTTCGGGCACGGCAAGGAGGTCTACTTCTGGAGCTTCGTGGTGGCGATCCTGATCTTCGCCGTCGGCGCGGGGATCTCGCTCTACGAGGGCGTCCGGCACCTGCGCCACCCCGAGCCCGCGGGCGACCCCACCGTGAACTACGTCGTGCTGGCGCTGGCCTTCGTCTTCGAGGGTGGCGCGTGGCTGCTGGCGCTACGTGCCTTCAACAAGCTGCGCGGACGCCGCGGACTGCTGGAGGCGGTGCGCGGCGGCAAGGATCCGTCGGTGTTCGTGGTGCTCTTCGAGGACAGCGCCGCGCTCGTGGGCATCCTCGTCGCCTTCCTCGGCGTGTGGCTGAGCCAGCTCACCGGCGAACCCCGCTTCGACGGCGCGGCCTCCGTGATCATCGGCCTGCTCCTGGGCGGCACGGCCACCTGGCTCGCCGTGGAGACGCACGGCCTGCTCATCGGCGAGGCGGCCGAACCCGAGGTGCGCGCCGGCATCCGCGCGCTGGCCGAGGCGCGTCCCGAGATCGAGCGCGTGAACGAGCTGCTGACCCTGCACATGGGGCCGGAGTTCATCCTCGTCAACCTGAGCGCGGACTTTGCGGACGACCTCCCCGCCGGCGCGATCGAGCGGGGCGTGGCCGCGCTCACGTCGACGATCCGCCGCGACTTCCCGCGCGTGCGGCGTGTCTTCGTGGAGGCCGAGGCGCCCCCGGGGGAGCTGGAGTCGTGAGCGCGCTGCCGGACTTCAAAGTGCTTCACGCGGAGCAGCACGCCCGCCTGGGCGACGTCGGCGCGGCGCACCTGCTGGAGGCCGGCCGCCGCTGGCGGCTTGCGCCCGTGCTCGAGGCCGGCGGGGCCCTGCTCTTTCCGCACACGTCGGCGGCGGTCTGCGGCCACCAGATCGCCGCGGTCGTGCATGCCGTGCTGGACGCCGGCGCGCGCCAGGTGCTCGCCCTCGGCGTGTTGCACGGGCTGAGTCCCGAGCTCGCCGACGCCCGTCGTCGCGTGGCGGCGGGCGGCGACCCCGCGAACGAGCCGGCCTGGGGCGTGCAGGGCCCCGGGCTGGACGCCCGCCAGGACTGGCGGCGCGAGTTCTCCCTCGACCACTTCGCCTGGCTGCTGGCCGCCGAGGCCGCTCGCCGCGACGTGCCCGCGCCGGCGCTGGTCGCGCGCTTCCCCTTCCTTGCCGGCGTCGCGCCGGAGCGCATGCCGGGCTTCGACGAACTCGCCTCGCTCGTGAGCGAGCCCGGCACCGTGCTCGTGGCCACGGGTGACCTCGTGCACCACGGGCACGGCTACGGCGACACGGCGCCGCTCGCCTCCGGGGACGGAGGCCTCGCCATGGCGGCGCAGCGCATCGACGCCGGCTTGGCCCTGCTCGCGGCCGGGGATCACGCGGGCTACCAGGAGCACTGCGTCCGCACGAAGAGCGACGCCCGCGACGTGGGCCCCGTGCTCCGCGAACTGCTGGGGCCCTGCCGCTGGCGTGTCCACGATCTCGTCACCGATGACATGAGCGGTCCCTACCAGGCGACGCCGCCCACCTGGGTGGCGGGCGCGCTGGTGGAGTTCACACGCGACCCCGCACGCGCGGGTGGGGAGGATCGACGATGAGCCCTGTCTGGATTCGCCGTCCCGGCGCCGACGAGTTTCCGCCCTACTACCTGCCCTACGTCGAGCGCGTGGAGGTGGGCAAGCCCCCGGCGGTCTTCGGCCGGCAGCTGGCCTCCACGCAGGCGATGCTCGAGCGCATCGGCGAGGAGCAGTCGCTGGCGCGCTACGCGCCGGGGAAGTGGAGCATCAAGGACGTGATCGGCCACCTCGCCGACAGCGAGCGCATCTTCGCCATGCGCGCGCTCTGCTTCGCCCGTGGCGAATCGGCCGAACTCCCCGGCTTCGACGAGAATGCCTACGTGGCCGCCGCCGGCTGCGACGCCCGCCCCTGGGACGCGCTCCGCGCCGAGCTGCGCCGGGTGCGCGAAGCCAGCATCGCGCTCTTCGACGGCTTCAGCCCCGCCCAGCTCGACGCCCGCGGCCGCGCCAACGGCGGCGAGTTCACCGTGCGCGCGGTGGCCTGGATCGTGGCGGGGCACGAGGCACATCACCTGGACGTGATCCGCGAGCGCTACCTCTCGCGCTAGCGCGGCTTGGCCCGGCCGCCACGTTCGCGGTATAATTGAGGGACGCCACCTCACTGCCCATCCCCTCGCGGCCTTGCTCGGGCCGCCGCCGAGAGGACAGCCATGCGCTACGCCCTGTTCCTGCTGCTGCTCGCCCTGCCCCTCACCCTCGCCGCCGCGCCGCTCGCCCCCGAAACGCCCGCGCCTTCGGGCCGCGTGGTGCTGCAGCTCGCCGACGGCTGGCGAATGGCCGACGACGGCGTCACGGCCACACGCGCCGGCGACGCGGCCGCCTTCACGGCGCGTCTCGCCGCCCTCGCCCCCGGGGGCGAGCTGGAGCGGCGCTTCTCGGCCCCGGCCGCGCGCCTCGACGCGCTGCGCCCGGCAGGCCTGCCGGACCTGAACGGCTACGCCCAGCTCTCGGCGGCCTTCGCCCCCGGCGATCGCGCCGCCGGCGAGGCGCTGCTGGCCCGCCTGCGCCGGGATCCCGCGATCGCGTCCGCGTGGCTCGAGCCGGTGGCCGTTCCCGCGGCGCTGGGCTTCGACGCCTTCGCGCTCGCTCGGGGTGAAGCGGGTTCGCCGGCAGGGCCGCCCCCGGGGGCGGCGGATGCGATCCCGACTCCCGACTTCAGCGGCCAGCAGGGCTATCTCGATGATGCCCCCACCGGCGTGGGGGCCTGGTCCGTCGCGGGGCAGGCCGGCGCACTGGGCGCCAGCGTGCGCGTGATCGACATCGAGGGCGCCTGGCTCTGGTCCCACGAGGACCTCCCCGCGCCGATCGCGGAGATCGGCTCGCCGATCGCCGACATCGGCTGGCGCAACCACGGCACGGCCGTGCTGGGCGAGATCCGCGGCGACGACAACGGCCTCGGCGTGCGCGGCATCGCGCCCCAGGCCGGCGTGGGCGGCTCGTCCATCGGCACGCAGTCCGTGGCCGACGCGATCCTGAACGCCGCCCTCGCGCTGGAGGCCGGGGACATCCTGCTGATCGAACTGCACGCGCCGGGGCCCAACGCCAACGGCAGCGGGCAGTTCGGCTACGTGCCCATGGAGTTCTGGCAGGACAACTTCGACGCCATCCAGACCGTCACCGCGCTCGGCCGCATCGTCTGCGAGGCGGCGGGCAACGGCAGCCAGGACCTCGACGATCCCGTCTACCAGGGCCTCTTCGACCGCGGCGTGCGCGACTCCGGCGCGATCATGTGCGGCGCCACCGACGGCTCCACGCTCCTGCCCGCCTACTTCACCAACTACGGCAGCCGCGTGGACCTGCACGGCTGGGGCTTCAACGTGGTGTCCTGCGGCTACGGCAATCTGCAGGGCGACCCGCTGCCCGAGGAGCAGTGGTACACGTCCAGCTTCAGCGGGACGTCGAGCGCAAGCCCGATCGTGGTGGGCTCGGTGGCGTCGCTGCAGGGCATGGTGGAGAGCGCCTACGGCTTCAGCCTCGACGCCTCGCTCGCCCGCACGCTGCTCGTGGCCACAGGCACGCCGCAGGAGCAGCCGCAGACGCACATCGGTCCGCGGCCCAACCTGGTGGGCGCCTGGGGTCTCGTCGCCTCGCAGGGCCTCGGCCGCGTGTCGGGCACCGTGACGGATGTCGTGAGCGCGCAGCCGCTCGCCGGGGTCTCGATCCTCGTGGCCGAGACCGGCGCGTTCGTGAGCACCGATGCCGCCGGGCACTACGCCGTCGTGGCGCAGGCCGGCACGCTGACCCTGGACTTCGAGGACTTCTTCCACGAGACGAAGTCGGTGCCCGTCCCCATCTTCGATGGCAGCAATGCGACGCTCGACGTGGCACTCACGCCGCTGGAGCTGCTGACCCTGAGCGGCCACATCGAGGACGAGGCCGGCACCGCCCTCGCCGGCGCGGTGGTCACACCGGTGGACGTGCCCCTCGCTCCCGCGGTCTCGGCGCCGGGCGGCGATTTCGATCTGCTGGATGTTCCGGCGGGCGTCTCCTTTCCGCTGCGCGTGGGCGGTCTGCCAGGGCACGGCGCCGCCTGGCTGGGCGACTGGCAGGTCGTCGGCCAAGGTCTGGGCAATCGACAGGCGCTGCCCTACACGATCGTCCTCCCCGACGCCGACGAGACCTTCGAGGCCAGCAACGGCGGCTTCAGCAGCTCGGGCGATCCCGTCTGGAGCTGGGGCACGCCGACCGCGGGCGGCCCGCCCAGCGCCTTCAGCGGCAGCAAGTGCTGGGGCGTGGGCATGACCGGCGACTATGGCGACAACCAGTCGGGCAGCCTGCTCACGCCCACGCTGGACATGAGCGGCGTGGACGCGCTCAACGTCAGCTTCCACATCTGGCGCGGCACGGAGTCGGGTTTCGACGGCGTGCGCGTGCGCGTCTACGACGGCGGCCAGTGGTACCCGCTCACGCCGATGGGCGGCTACACCGATCTGTTGCTCGGCGGCCTCGGCAACGAAGCCGGCTGGTCCGGCAGCAGCAGCGACTGGGAGCCGGTTGTGTTCAGGCTCACCGAGCACCTCGGCGCGGACTTTCGCCTGCGCTTCGACTTCGGCTCCGACGGCGGTGTCGTGGGCCCCGGCTTCTGGCTCGACGACCTGAGCTTCTTCGCAGGCGCCGTCGTCACCGCCGCCGACAATGCGCCGCTCGCCACGCGGGCACGCGTGGACGCGTGGCCCAACCCGTTCAATCCCAGCACCACGGTGGCCTGGTCCCTGCCGTCGGCAGGATCGCTACGGCTGGATGTCTACGATCCCGCCGGCCGCCATCTCCGCACGCTGCGCGAGGGGCCGGCGCTGGCCGGTCCCGGCAGTCTGCTCTGGGACGGGCGCGACGAGGCCGGACGGCCGCTGCCCAGCGGCGTCTACCTGTTGCAGCTGCGCGGCGACGAGGGTCTGGCGGCGTCGCGCCGTGTCGTGCTTCTGAAGTAGGGGCCAGGTTCACGGGGACCCGCGCGCGGTGGCGGCGATTTCGCCTGACCCGCCCCCGGGGGCGGGCTGGGTGGGAAGCTCGCCGCGGCCCGTGACGTAGGCCTGCGCCCCGCAGTCCGGACAGTGACGAATGATCACGGTGGCGGCCTGCTTCACCCGCCCCCGGGGGCGGGTGGCGAGCGCTGCGAGCACCAGTTCTTCCTTCGAGTCTAGCTGCCCGTCCTTGCGCAGCTGCTCGATCAGCGCTTCCCAGCGCGCGTACTGCTCCGGCGTGAAGTTCAGCGTGACGCGCAGGGGCGCGGCGGCCTCGGCCTCCTCGCGGCGCGCTTCGGGCTCGCCCGCCGCGAACAGCGCCGGAGGATCCTGGCGCCGTTTTGGCGGCCGCGGCCGACTCGCCATCACCTTCCGCTCGAGCGCCCGGCGGCCGAGGCGCTTGGCATCGCTCAACCAGAGGGTCTCATTCGCCGGCGTCGCCACGGACACGAGCTCACGCGCCTTGGTCCAGGGCAGCTCGCCGGCTTCGACGGCGCGTCGGGTCTCCGGCAGGCGCTCCAGCGCACCCGCCATGCGCACGAAGGCCGAGAGCTTGCGCTCGGAGAAGCCCAGCGCCTCTCGCCCGTAGGCATGGATCGAGGAGTAGCCCAGCTCGCGGTAGAGCTCCTTCCATGATAGAAGCGAAGGAGAGCAGCGCGCCCTTCTCGAGGCGTTGCAGTCGCTGAAGTTCAGTCGTCAAAGCCCGGTGCAGTCGCCGGGCGCGGTCGGCTCGAGTCTCCATGATGAAAGTCCCAGGAAAGTGGAGCGGGAGGCTTGCGATGGATACCAATGTATAGTATCATGCGAAGGCCGTCAAGGGCGGCACAGCAGATAGTCGAGAGAATCTTCCCGCGGCAGCCCCCACCCGCCCCCGGGGGCGAGCGAGACCAGGAGGTCCGATAGCGCCAGACACGCGCCGCCGCTGAACAACCCGCCCCCGGGGGCGGGAGAGCTGTCACATTCGCGTGTCCGGGCCAGGCAATTCGGTGGAGTCCCGGGAGGCGACCTGTGATGCTGCGCCGAACTGCGCGTCCAACGGTGGGAGGTGGTTCCATGCCTGAACCGAGCGTCCTCGACGACTACCGGCTACGACTCCGCGAACTCAAGCACCTCGCCGAGCAGGCCCTGGAGCGGCTGGGCGAGGAGGACTTCTTCCGGAGCCTCGACTGGCAGTCGAACAGTCCCGCGCTGATCGTGAAGCATGTGGCGGGGCACCTTCGCTCGCGCTGGACGGACTTCCTCACCAGCGACGGCGAGAAGCCCGATCGTCAGCGCGACCGCGAGTTCAAGCGCGAGCCGAGCGACTCCCGCGCCTCGTTGATGGAGGCCTGGGAGCAGGGCTGGTCCGCGCTGTTCGAGACGCTCGACACGCTCACCGCCGGGGACCTCGAGCGCACGATCACCATCCGTGACGAACCGCACAGCGTGGCGGGGGCGCTCAATCGCGGACTGAGCCATCAGTCCTACCACGTGGGGCAGCTCGTGCTGCTGGCCAAGCACTATCGCTTCGACAACTGGGGGTCGCTGAGCATTCCGCGGGACATGTCCGAGCAGTACACCAGCGACAAAAAGCGCGGCCGATGCTAAGGTCCCCTCGCCCGCAGCGGGCACAGGGGGGAGCATGTTCGAACGTCTGGACGCGGCCGCGCGGCTGCTCTGGGGCCGTGGCTTCACGGCCGCGCTCATCGTGCTCACGATGTGGCTGCCGGGCAACCTGCTCCTCAACTATCTGACGCTGTCGCTCGGCTGGGAAGAGACCTCAGCCCGCCTGCTGGTGGTGGCGCTGGCCTACGACCTGCTCGCGGCGCCCCTCGTGGTGGGGGCGCTCTACGTGCTGCTGCGCGCCTCGCTCTACGGGGGCAAGACCGGCTACCGCGGGGCCATGTCGGTGGCCGTCGCGCGCTATGGGCTGCTCTTCGCCAACCGGCTGATCGTGCAGATCCTGGTGGGGGCGGGGCTGCTGCTCTTCATCGTGCCGGGGTTGATCCTCATGTCGCGCTGGGCGCTGGCCGATGCGGCGGTGGTGTTCGAGGCCGCGGTGCCGTCGCAGGCGCGTGCGCGCAGCGTGAGCCTCACCGAGGGCTCGCGCGCCGAGATCCTGCTGGCCTGGCAGCTGCCCGTGATGGCCATCTGGGGCCTGAGCTGGTGGGTCGGCATCCGCTTCGGCGAGAGCCTCGACGCGAGCTGGTGGGTCGCGGCGCTGGCCGACTGCGTCTGGGACCTGCTGCTGGCCTTCCCCGTGGCGCTGCTCTTCATCTACTACGCCCAGGCGCGCGTGCGGGAGATGGCGATCGCCGGCCGCGCCGCGGCGCTGGAGGAGTCCCCGTGAGTTCGCCCGAGGACCCGCGGAACTTGGCCAACCTCTACGTCTACACCCTTCCCGGTGGCTGGACGGTGCTGGCCGGCAAGACCGACGCGGACAACGACCGCCTCAGCATCAAGCTGGCGCGGCCGCGCGACTGGTGGTTCCACGTGCGGGGCATGCCGGGCAGTCACGTGCTCCTGCGCGTGGAGGACGAAGAGCCGCCACGCGAGATCCTCGACGCCGCCGCCGCCGTGGCGGCCTGGCACAGCAAGGCGCGCACAGGGGGCACCGTGGCGGTGTCCGGGACCTTGGCCCAGTTCGTCACGAAACCCCGCGGGGCGCCGCGGGGGACCGTCAACATCCGCAAGGAGCGCGTGTTCAAGGTGCGTCCGGCGATCCCGGCCGCGAGCGAGGAGACGCCATGACCGAGTCCCCCTTCCTGGTGCCCTTCGACGGCAGCCTCCCGAGCTTCCCCACGGCGTCCAGCGACACCCCGGGCAAGAAGCACTGCAGGAAGGCGCTCGCCGACGAGGTGAAGGCCATCAGCGCGCTGCAGCGGCGGCTCTTCGCGGACGGCCGGCACGCCCTGCTGCTCGTCTTCCAGGCGCTCGACGCCGCCGGGAAGGACGGCACCATCCGCCACGTGCTCAGCGGCGTGAATCCGGCGGGCTGTCGCGTCACCAGCTTCAAGCAGCCCAGCGCGGTGGAGCTGGATCACGACTTCCTCTGGCGCACGTCCCGGGTGCTGCCGGCGCGGGGGATGATCGGCGTCTTCAACCGCAGCTACTACGAGGAGGTGCTCGTGGTGCGCGTGCACCCCGAGTTCCTGGGCGCGCAGAATCTGCCGCGGGACATCCCGACGGCCGAGCGCTGGCCGGAGCGCTACGCCTCGATCCGCGAGCACGAGCGTCACCTCAGCCTCAACGGCACGACGATCCTCAAGTTCTGGCTGAACATCTCGCGCGAGGAGCAGCGGCAGCGCCTGCTGGCGCGGCTCGAGGAGCCGGACAAGTACTGGAAGTTCTCGCCGGCGGACCTGGCCGAGCGGGAGCGCTGGGACGACTACCAGCTCGCCTTCCGCGAGGCGCTGTCCGCCACCAGCCGCCCATGGGCGCCGTGGTACGCGGTCCCCGCCGACAGCAAGCCCTTCGCGCGGCTGGCGGTGGCGCGGATCGTGCGGGCGGCGCTGGAGGGCATGGACCTGCGCTACCCCGAGGTGCCGGAGGCCCAGGAGGCGCGCTTCACCGAATGCCGGCGCATCCTCGAGGCCGAGGCCTGACATTGACCCTGGCGCGGGGAGTGCTACGCTAGCGCGAACCCCAGCCGAGCCGGAGGGCCCATGGCGCGCGTTGCAGTTCTTGTGGGCGGGCGCTCGAACGAGCGCGACGTGAGCCTGGCCACGGGCCTGGCGGTGGCGCGGGCCCTCGCGGGCCTGGGCTGGGATCTGCGTGTCCTGGACACCGGCCGCCCCGAGCTGCCGGCGCTGCCGCTGGACGACTTCGTCGCCCTGCCCTCCGGCCCCGCGGCCGCGCTGCCCGAGCCGGCCGCCTTCACGCGGGCGCTCGTCGCCTCCGCCCCCGGGGGCGCGACGGGCTGGCGGCCCGATCTCGTCTTCAACGCGCTGCACGGGGGCGTGGGCGAGGACGGCACGCTGCAGGGCGTGCTCGACTGGCTGGGCGTTCCCTACACCGGCTGCGGGCTCGCCGCCAGCGCGCTGGCCATGGACAAGTGGCGCAGCAAGATGATCTTCCGCGACGGCGGGCTCGCCGTGCCGGCCGGCTATCGGGTGCGGGTGCCTGCCGAGCGCGTGCCGGATCCCGGCTATGTCGACGAGCTCGCCCACCGCATCGAAGCCGATCCCGGCTGGCCGGCCGTGATCAAGCCCAACCGCGAGGGCTCGAGCGTGGGGCTGGCCGTGCTGGCCGACCGGGAGGAGGCGAGTCTCAAGCTGCCGCGGGTGATCCGGGTCTCGGACGATCTGCTGGTGGAGGAGTACATCCCGGGGCGCGAACTGACCGTGTCCGTGCTGGGGGGCAAGGCGTTGCCGGCGGTGGAGATCGTCCCCGAGAGCGGCCTCTACGACTACGCCCACAAGTACACCAAGGGGCAGACGCGCTACCTGTGCCCCGCGCCCGTGGACGAGGCCCTGGCGGCGCGGCTGGCGGCCGACGCCCTGCGCGCCTGGGAGCTGCTCGGCTGCCGCCATCTGGCGCGGGTGGACTTCCGTCTCGCCGCCGACGGCACGCCCTACTGCCTGGAGCTCAACACCATCCCCGGCATGACCGAGACGAGCCTCTTCCCCATGGCGGCGGCCGCCGCGGGCCTTGACTTCCCCGCGCTGGTGGCGGAGATTGCTCGTCTCGCCCTCGCCGACGCCGCGGCGTCCGTGCCCCCCAACGAGGCCGGCGACGGGGTCTGACCCCTGCCCAGGAGATTCCGTGAAGGCCCTCTACGGCGTGATCCATCTGGCCGCCCTGCCCGGGGCCCCGGACAACCGGCTCAGTCTCGAGGCGGTGGAGTCCCGCGCGCTCAAGGACGCGCGCGCCTATGCCCGGGCCGGCTTCGACGGACTCGTGCTGGAGAACTTCGGCGACGCGCCCTTCTGGCCCGACCGCGTGGGGCCGGAGACCGTCGCGGCGATGGCGCGCATCGTCCGGGCCGTGCGGCTGGACCAGCCGGACCTGGCCCTGGGCGTGAACGTCCTGCGCAACGACGGCGAGGCCGCCCTGGCCGTGGCCCACGCCGTGGAGGCCGAGTTCATCCGCGTGAACGTGCTGAGCGGGGTCTCCCACAGCGATCAGGGCACGCTGACCGGCCGGGCGGCGGCGATCCTGCGCCTGCGCAAGGCGCTGGACAGCGCGGTGCGGATCTTTGCGGACGTGGACGTCAAGCACGCCGTCATGGCCGCCCACGCCGAGCCGCTGCACCAGGCCGAGGATCTGGTGGAGCGCGCCGGCGCCGACGCGCTGGTGGTCTCGGGACGCGCCACGGGCAGCCCGCCGTCGGCGGAGCTGGCCGAGGCCCTGGTGGGCCGCTTCCCCGGCCTCCCGGTGCTGGTGGGCAGCGGTCTCGACGCCACGAACGCCCATCGGCTGCTGGCCCACGCGTCCGGGGCGATCGTGGGCACGGCGGTGAAGCAGGGCCGCGTGACCCGCAACCCGGTGGATCCGGTGGGGGCGGCCACCCTGGTGGAGGCCGTCCGGGCCCTGACGCCCGGCGCACGGACCTGAGCCCGACGTGAAGGAGTGAGCGATGTCCCTGCGGGTCTACGATCCCATCCGCAAGCAGAAGACCGAGTTCAAGCCCCAGGTCGACGGCAAGGTGGGCATGTACTTCTGCGGCATGACGGTGCAGGGCGAGCCCCACGTGGGGCACATGCTGGCGGCCCTGACGGGGGACATGGTCCGGCGCTTCCTGGAGTACCTGGGCTACGAGGTGACCCTGGCCCAGAACTTCACGGACATCGACGACAAGATCCTGGCACGGGCGGCCGAGGAGGGCGTGCCCTACCAGACCATCGCCCAGCGGAACATCGACCTCTACCTGGAGCAGGCGCGGGCGCTGAACATCAAGGACGCCACCGTCTTCCCGCGGGCCACCGAGCACATTCCGGAGATGCTGAGCCTGATCGGGCGCCTCATCGAGCAGGGGCACGCCTATGACGCGGCGGATGCCGTCTACTTCGACGTGCGCTCCTATCGCGACTACGGGCGTCTCTCGGGCCGCCGGGTGGACGAGCTCTACAGCGGCGTGCGGGTCGAGGTCAGCGAGGGCAAGCGGGACGAGCTGGACTTCGCGCTCTGGAAGAAGGCCCCAGCGGACGAGCCCGGCTTCGACAGCCCCTGGGGCTGGGGGCGGCCGGGCTGGCACATCGAGTGCTCGGCGATGAGCACCCGCTACTGCGGCACGACCCTGGACATCCACGGCGGCGGCCTGGATCTGAAGTTTCCCCACCACGAGAACGAGCGCGCCCAGAGCGAGGCCGCCAGCGGGCAGCCTTTCGTCAACTACTGGCTGCACAACGGCATGGTCACCGTGAACGGCGAGAAGATGTCCAAGTCCCTGGGCAACTACACGTCCGTGGCCGAGCTGCTGGAGACCTGGGATCCGGAGGTCATCCGCTTCTACCTGCTCTCCACGCACTTTCGCAGCCGGGCCGAGTTCGAGACCAGCCAGCTCGAGCGCGCCAGGGCGGGCCTGGAGCGTATCCGCGAGTGCAGCCTGGGGCTCCACGAGCGCCTGGCCGCGGCGCCAGAGCAGCTGGAGGCGCGGGCGCCGGTGGGTGAGGCCCTCGTGGCCGCGGCCGCGCGGGCCCAGGAGCGCTGGCGCGAGGCCATGGAGGACGATTTCAACAGCGGCGGGGCCATCGGCCATATTTTCGAGCTGGTTAGAGAGTTCAACCGGCTGGCCGACGAGGACGACCCCGGCCTGCGCGCGGACCGCAGGGCCCTGGAGGCCGCGCGGGACGCCCTGGCGCTCATGACCGGGGTGCTCGGCCTCTTCAAGGAGGGGCTGCCCACCTGGCGGGAGCTGGCGGTGACCCCGGAGCTCGAGGCGCTCCTGGCGCAGCGGAATGCCGCCCGGGCGGCGAAGGACTGGGCCGAGGCCGACCGCCTGCGGGACGCCATCCAGGACCAGGGGTTCCAGGTCCTGGACGGCCCCGAGGGCTCCCAGCTGCGCCCGCTCTGAGGTCGGCGAGGGGCCCGCGGCCCCCAGGGCCCGTCCCTGCGGGTTGATCCTGAAAACGGCTTGACAATCCGCACTTACGAGCCTATCATGCCGCTTCGGCTTCCTCTTTGCGAAGCTGGGCGGCGGTCACTCTAACTCACATCGAGCGTTAGGCCGATGGCGTCTCTCCGGCGTCGAGACACCGGTGGGACGCAGGGGACTGCAAGCCCTGCAGCAAGGCGGCGGCCGCCGAGGCTGGTGTAGCTCAACTGGTAGAGCACCTCACTTGTAATGAGGATGTTGGGGGTTCAAGTCCTCTCACCAGCTCCTCGGTCGGACCGGAGGGGTTCCCGAGTGGCCAAAGGGAACAGACTGTAAATCTGTCGGCGACGCCTTCGGAGGTTCGAATCCTCCCCCCTCCACCCGACAAGCCCCGGTCCGGCGCCGGGGACTGTTTTTGTATGCGGGAATAGCTCAGCTGGCTAGAGCATCAGCCTTCCAAGCTGAGGGTCGCGGGTTCGAATCCCGTTTCCCGCTCCGTTTTGTGGTGAGACGCGCGCCCAGATAGCTCAGTCGGTAGAGCACATCCTTGGTAAGGATGAGGTCGTCGGTTCAAATCCGATTCTGGGCTCCTACCCTCGCATCGGGGGATGCAGCCGCCGAAGGAGCTGCGCATCGTCCGTCTGTCGTCTTTGAGTGCCGTAGAGGAGGTTGACTCGTCATGGCGAAGGAGAAGTTCTCGCGCACGAAGCCGCACGTCAATGTGGGCACGATCGGTCACGTTGACCACGGCAAGACCACGCTGACGGCGGCGATCACCCAGCGCCAGGCCAGCAAGGGAATGGCGGCCTTCACGCCGTTCGACCAGATCGACAAGGCGCCCGAGGAGCGCGAGCGCGGCATCACGATCGCGACGGCGCACGTGGAGTACCAGACGGCGAGCCGTCACTACGCGCACGTGGACTGCCCGGGTCACGCGGACTACGTGAAGAACATGATCACGGGCGCGGCGCAGATGGACGGCGCGGTGCTGGTGGTCTCGGCAGCCGATGGTCCGATGCCGCAGACGCGCGAGCACGTGCTGCTGGCGCGGCAGGTGAACGTGCCGAGCATGCTGGTCTTCATGAACAAGGTGGACATGGTGGACGACCCGGAGCTGCTGGACCTGGTGGAGCTGGAGATCCGGGAGCTGCTGAACGAGTACAATTTCCCCGGGGACGAGACGCCGATCATCCGCGGCAGCGCGCTGAAGGCGCTGGAGAATCCCGGGACCGAGGCGGATCAGAAGTGCATCGACGAGCTGATGGATGCGATCGACAGCTTCGTTCCGGAGCCTCAGCGCGAGACGGACAAGCCGTTCCTGATGCCGGTCGAGGACGTGTTCTCGATCACGGGCCGCGGGACGGTGGGGACGGGTCGCGTCGAGCGGGGCAAGGTGAAGGTGGGCGACAAGGTCGAGCGGATCGGCATCCGGGACACGTTGACGACGACGGTGACGGGCGTCGAGATGTTCCGCAAGATTCTCGATGACGCGCAGGCCGGGGACAACGTGGGTCTGTTGCTGCGCGGGGTCAACAAGGAAGACCTCGAGCGCGGGATGGTCCTCGCGGCGCCGGGAAGCGTGACGCCGCACACGAAGTTCGAGGGCGAGGTCTACATTCTGACGAAGGAGGAGGGCGGCCGTCACACGCCGTTCTTCAACGGGTATCGTCCTCAGTTCTACTTCCGGACGACGGACGTGACGGGAGTCGCGGAGTTGCCGGAGGGGACGGAGATGGTGATGCCGGGCGACAACGTGAAGATGCAGATCGCGCTGATCACGCCGATCGCGATGGAAGAGAACCTTCGTTTCGCCATCCGCGAGGGCGGCCGCACGGTTGGCGCGGGCGTCGTGACCAAGATCTACGAGTAGCCAGGCCCGGGCCGTGCCCGGACCTCCGCGACTGGAGCCGAGATGCGAGAGATCGTCAAGCTGCGCTGCAGCGAGTGCAAGAAGACCTGGTACACGACGAAGAAGAACAAGCGTCTGCACCCGGACCGCATCGAGCAGAAGAAGTACTGCCCGCGCGACCAGAAGCACACGTTGTTCAAGGAGGCCCGGTAGGGCCCTCACAGGCCAGTAGCTCTAATGGTAGAGCATCGGTCTCCAAAACCGAGGGTTGGGGGTTCGAGTCCCTCCTGGCCTGCCTGAGCGGGGGCGAATCCCCGACGTCGACGGAGGGTGAGTAAGCGATGTTCGACAGGTTGCGCAATTACCTCCGCGAGGTGTGGCTCGAGATGGGCAAGGTGACCTGGCCCACCCGCGACGAGCTGCGCGAAAGCACGCTGGTGGTGATCATCGCCTCGCTGGTGGTGACCGCGTTCATCTTCGTGGTGGACCGGGTACTGGATTCGGGAGTCAGCGGGCTGATCCGGCTGATCAGCTAGGCTCGAAACGGGACGTATCATGCAGGAAGATCGCAGACAGCTGGATCGCGAGGAGACCGCGGAGGAGACCCTGGACCGGGGCCCCGTGGTCAATCCCTTCCAGGCCGGTGCCGCGCCTGCGGAAGCGGACGAGCCCGCGCCGGAGGCCCACGCCGAGGCCGGCGAGCCGGGGGACGACGTGGACGTCGATGCCGACGGGATGCCACGCAACCCCAGGCTCAAGTGGTACGCCGTGCACACCTACTCGGGCCACGAGAACAAGGTGCGCACGAACCTGCTGAAGCGCGTCCAGGTGGAGGGGCTCGACGACAAGTTCGGTCAGGTCCTGGTGCCCACCGAGGAAGTCACCGAGATGAAGCAGGGGAAGAAGACGGTCACGAGCCGCAAGTACTTCCCGAGCTACATCCTGGTGGAGATGGAGATGAGCGACGAGGCCTACCACCTCGTCAACCAGATCAGCGGCGTGACCCGCTTCGTGGGGCTGGATCCCCGCGACAGCAGCAAGCGCCCCGTGCCCCTCAGGCCCCACGAGGTGGACCGCATCCTCGGGCGCATCGAGCGGCCCCAGGAGCACCGGGTCACGGAGATTCCCTACCAGGCGGGGGATCACATTCACGTCATCGACGGGCCCTTCAGCGACTTCAACGGCGTCGTGGACGACGTCAACGAGGAGCGGGGAACCCTGAAGGTCATGGTGACCATATTCGGGCGCGAGACGCCGGTGGAACTGGATTTCCTCCAGGTGGAGCCCATCTAGCCGCGGGCGCGTCCCGTGGCTCGCCGAGCAGCGCAGGAGCACAGGCAAAATGGCCAAGAGCAAGAAGAAGATCGTCGCGCAGGTCAAGATCCAGATCAAGGGCGGCCAGGCCAACCCGGCGCCGCCGGTGGGTCCGGCCCTGGGACAGCACCAGGTGAACATCATGGAGTTCTGCAAGGCGTTCAACGCCCAGACGCAGAACGCCCAGGGCATGGTGACCCCCTGCGTGATCACCGTCTATGCGGATCGCAGCTTCAGCTTCATCACCAAGACGCCGCCCGCGGCCGTCCTGCTGAAGCGCGCCGCCAAGCTTGAGAAGGGGTCCGGTGAGCCGAACCGCAACAAGGTCGGCAAGGTCACCGTGGCCCAGCTCAAGGAGATCGCAGAATTGAAGGCGCCCGACCTCAACGCCGCCGATGTGGACGCGGCGATCCAGATGATCGCGGGCACCGCCCGCAGCATGGGGATCGAGGTCAAAGGCTAACCTTCGATCGCCGGGTGATTGGGCCTTCCGAGTGAGGGGGAAGGCAAGCTTCTCCAACTCCCGGTCCCGACAGTCCCTCTTCGACACCAATCGTTTCGATGCTGAGCAATCGTGAGGACCTTACGATGAATCGTGGGAAGAAATACCGCGAGTCCGCCGTCAAGCGCGAGAAGAGCACCGTCTACACCATCGCCGCGGCCGTTGATCTGGTCAAGGCGATGACCACGGCGAAGTTCGACGAGACCGTCGAGGTCTCGGCGCGCCTGGGCGTGAATCCCCGGCACGCGGACCAGATGGTCCGCGGCACTGTCGTCCTTCCCAACGGCACCGGTCGCACGGTCCGGGTGCTGGCCCTCGTGAAGGGTGAGCACGCCGAGGCCGCGAAGGCCGCCGGCGCCGACATGGTCGGCGCGGAGGAGTACCTGGAGAAGATCCAGGGCGGCTGGGCCGACACCGACGTCATCATCACGACGCCGGACATGATGAGGGACGTGGGCAAGCTGGGCAAGATTCTGGGTCCCCGGGGACTGATGCCCAACCCCAAGAGCGGCACCGTCACGCAGGACGTGGCCAAGGCCGTCAAGGAGGTCAAGGCGGGCAAGGTGGAGTACCGCGTCGACAAGGGTTCGAACATTCACGTTCCCGTCGGCAAGGCCTCCTTCGGCAGCGACGCGCTCCAGGAGAACGTCAAGACGCTCGTCATGGAGCTCATGCGCGCCAAGCCCTCCACGGCCAAGGGGAAGTACATCAGGTCGGCATTCATCTCGTCCACCATGGGCCCCGCGGTCAAGCTGGACGAAGCCGAACTCGCGTCACTCAGCTAGTCACCGTTCGAGCAGGAGAGGCATCATGCCGAGTCCTAAGAAAGCCGCTCTGGTCGACCGCCTGACCACGGAACTCGCTTCCGCGGGCAGCGTGGTGTTGAGCGACTTCTCGGGCACCAACGTCGAGGAGATCTCCCAGCTGCGCAGCCGCTGCAGGGCCGCTGGCGTCACGTTCCGTGTCGTCAAGAACACCCTGGTGGGGCGCGCCGTGGAGGGGACCGACAAGGAAGGGCTCACCGCGCACTTCGCCGGACCCACCGCCGTCGCCTTCAGCGATGACATGGTGGCGCCCGCCAGGGTGCTCAAGGAGTTCTCCAAGGAGTACGGGAAGCTCGAGTTCAAGGCCGGTTACGTGGATGGGCAGATCATCGATTCTGCCGGCGTCCACGCCCTGGCCGACCTGCCCAGTCGCGAAGTGCTGCTCAGCCAGGTCGTGGGGACCCTTCAGGCCCCCATCGCGAGCCTGGCCCGCACGCTCAACGCGACGATTTCGGGCCTGGTCAACGCGCTCGACCAGATCGCCAAGCAGAAAGACGCGGCGGCCTAGGGTCCGCCCTGCCGCCGTAGATCGTTTCACCCGGTTAGGTTCGGAAAACACAGGAGTCAGCGAGTCATGTCGGAGAAGGTCGACCAGATGGTGAACCAGGTGGCGGAGCTCAGCGTGCTGGAGCTCTCCGAGCTGGTCAAGGCCCTGGAAGAGAAGTTCGGCGTCACCGCCGCCGCGCCCATGATGGCCATGGCCGCCGCGCCCGGCGCCGGCGCCGCCGCCGAGGTCGAGGAGAAGACGGAGTTCGACGTCATCCTCAGCACCGCCGGCGACAAGAAGATCCAGGTGATCAAGGTCGTGCGCGCGATCACGGGTCTGGGCCTCAAGGAGGCCAAGGACCTGGTGGACGGCGCCCCGAAGGCCATCAAGGAGGGTATCTCCAAGGAAGAGGCCGAGGGCATCAAGTCTCAGCTCGAGGAAGTCGGAGGTGTGGTTGAGCTCAAGTAGCTTGCCCGCCAGTCAGTCCGTCAGCAGTTTCGATCGGTGCCCGGTGTTGGGACGCACCCCGGGCACCGGTCTGTCTATTCCCTTCCTGCTTCCGGGAGGACGCCCGTGAGTCTGCCCATCGCGCTGCCCAAGCGGAATTACGCCAAGATTCAGCCCGTGATCGAGATCCCCGACCTGCTCGAGGTCCAGGTGGAGTCTTTCGAGGACTTCCTCCAGATGCGGGTGCCCCCTCGCCAGCGCGAGAACAAGGGGCTCGAAGGCGTCTTCCGCGCGATCTTTCCCATCGAGTCGAGCCGCGGCGACTTCATCCTGGAGTACCTGGAGTACGCCGTGGGCGAACCCAAGTACTCGGTGGAGGAGTGCCAGGAGCGCGACCTCACCTTCGTCGCGCCGCTCAAGGCCAAGCTGCGCCTGATCGTGAAGGAGGCGGAGGAGGTCGAGGGCGAGCGCCGGGTGAAGGACATCATCGAGTCCGAGGTCTACCTGGGCGAACTGCCGCTCATCACGAGCAAGGGCACGTTCATCATCAACGGCGCCGAGCGCGTGATCGTGAGCCAGCTGCACCGCTCGCCGGGCGTGTTCTTCAGCGACAGCGTGCACCCCAACGGGAAGCGCCTGTTCAGCGCGCGGATCATCCCCTACCGCGGCTCGTGGGTGGAGTTCACGACGGACATCAACGACACGATGTTCGTGCACATCGACCGCAAGAAGAAGCTGCCCGTGTCCACGCTGCTGCGGGCCATCGGCTTCGAGAGCGACGCCAAGCTGCTCCAGGCCTTCACCACGGGCGAGACCCTCAGCCTGGCCAAGCGGCCGGCGAAGTCGGACGCGGACGTCATCGACCGCGTGCTGGCCGAGGTGCTGGTGAACACGGAGACCGGCGAGATCATCGCCGAGGCGGGCACGCAGATCACCGAGGCCATGCTCACGGTGATGCGCCAGGCCAAGATCTTCGACGTGAAGGTGCTGTCCCGCAGCGAGGACGTGCACAGCAACGTCATCCTGAACACGATCGCCAAGGATCCCACCAAGACCGAAGAGGACGCGCTCAAGTACATCTACAACCTGCTGCGTCCGGGCGATCCCCCGAACATGGAGACGGCGCGGGCGCTGCTCGACCGCCTCTTCTTCAACGAGAAGCGCTACGATCTGGCGGGCGTCGGCCGCTACAAGATGAACACGCGCCTGGGCCTGACCGTCCCCATCGAGACGACGGTGCTCACGCCCACGGACTTCGTGGCCGTCATCGCCTACCTGCTGGACATCAAGGCCGAGCAGGGCCACGTGGACGACATCGACCACCTGGGCAACCGCCGCGTGCGCTCGGTGGGCGAGCTGCTGAGCAACCAGTTCAGCCTGGGCCTGTCGCGCATGGCGCGGATCATCCGCGAGCGCATGGCGCTGCAGGACGGCGAGAACATCACGCCGTCGGATCTGGTCAACGCGCGCACGATCAGCGCCGTGATCCAGTCCTTCTTCGGCAGCAGCCAGCTCTCGCAGTTCATGGACCAGACCAACCCGCTGTCGGAGCTCACGCACAAGCGGCGCCTGTCGGCCCTCGGTCCCGGCGGCCTCACCCGCGAGCGCGCGGGCTTCGAGGTGCGCGACGTGCACTACACCCACTACGGGCGCATGTGCCCCATCGAGACGCCGGAAGGCCCGAACATCGGCCTCATCACGAGCCTGTCCACCTACGCGCGCATCAATCCCTTCGGCTTCCTGGAGACGCCCTACCGCCGCGTGAAGGACAACCGCGTGACGGACGAGATCGTCTACCTGAGCGCCGACGAGGAGGACCGCACCACCATCGCGCAGGCCAACGCGCCGCTGGACGTGCGCGGGCGCTTCGTGAACGACGAGGTGCTGGCGCGCACCAAGGGCGAGTTCCCGCTGGCGGTGCCCGACGACGTGGACTTCATGGACGTCGCGCCCGCGCAGCTCGTGAGCGCGGCGGCGAGCATGATCCCCTTCCTCGAGCACGACGACGCGAACCGCGCCCTCATGGGCTGCAACATGCAGCGCCAGGCCGTGCCCCTCCTTCGCTGCGAGCCGCCGCTGGTGGGCACGGGCATGGAGGAGCGCATCGCGCGCGACAGCCAGGCGGTGGTGGTGGCCAAGCGCGCCGGCACCGTGGTCAGCGTGACGGGCGAGCGCATCATCGTGCAGCCCACGCGCAGCCGCGCCGCGGACCTGGAGGACTTCTCCGAGTTCGAGGGGCAGGACGTCTACAACCTGCAGAAGTTCCACCGCTCCAACCAGGACACCTGCGTGAACCAGAAGCCCATCGTGGTGGTGGGCGAGAAGGTGCGCGGGGAGCAGGTGCTGGCCGACGGCCCCGGCACCAACGCGGGCGAGCTGGCGCTGGGGGTCAACACCCTCGTCGCCTTCATGCCCTGGGGCGGCTACAACTACGAGGACGCCATCCTGCTGAGCGAGCGCCTGGTCAAGGCGGATCGCTTCACCTCGATCCACATCGAGGAGTTCGAGTGCCAGGTGCGCGAGATCAAGGCGGGCCGCGAGGAGATCACGCGCGAGCTGCCCAACGTGGGCGAGGACTCGCTCAAGAACCTGGACGAGAACGGCATCATCCGCACCGGCGCCCGGGTCAAGCCCGGTGACATCCTGGTGGGCAAGGTCACGCCGAAGGGCGAGACCGAGCTCAGCCCGGAAGAGCGCCTCCTGCGCGCGATCTTCGGCGACAAGGCCGGCGACGTGCGCAACGCCAGCCTCAAGGCGCCGCCCGGCATGGACGGCATCGTCGTCGACGTGAAGGTGTTCTCCCGCAAGGAGCGCGGCGACAGCACGCGCATGGAGGAGAAGCGCCGCATCGAGCGTCTGCGCCGCCGGGCCAAGGAGGAGCGCAAGCGCATCCTCGGCCTGCGCGACTCGCGCCTGCGCGAGCTGATGATCGGTCAGCTCAGCCAGAAGCTCGTCAACGCGGACACGGGCGAGGTCGTGCTGCGGGATGGCCGCAAGATCACCGAGGGCCTGCTCGACGAGCTCGACCTCGACGGCCTGCACTGGGGCCTGCCCATCGTGAAGGACCTGACCACCGACAAGCGCATCAAGCGGCTCATGGACGCCGCCGCCCGCGCCCTGCAGAAGGTGGACCAGGAGCTCGAGAAGGAGAAGGAGCGCGTCGAGATGGGCGACGAGCTGCCGCCCGGCGTCATCCAGCTCGTCAAGGTGCTGGTGGCCCGCAAGCGCAAGCTCTCCGTGGGCGACAAGATGGCCGGACGCCACGGCAACAAGGGCGTCATCGCCAAGATCCTCCCCGAGGAGGACATGCCCTACCTGCCCGACGGCACGCCGGTGGAGATCGTGCTCAACCCCCTGGGCGTGCCGAGCCGTATGAACGTCGGCCAGGTGCTCGAGACGCACCTGGGCTGGGCCGCGCAGGTGCTGGGCTTCCAGGCGCAGACCGCGGTGTTCAACGGCGCCACCGAGACCGAGGTCAAGGCCGCGCTCGTGGAGGCGGGCCTGCCGGGCGACGGCAAGACCGAGCTCTACGACGGCCGCACGGGCGAGCCGTTCCACGAGCGGGTGATGACGGGCTACATCTACATGATGAAGCTGTCGCACCTCGTCGACGACAAGATCCACGCCCGGAGCATCGGCCCCTACAGCCTCGTCACCCAGCAGCCGCTGGGCGGCAAGGCGCAGTTCGGCGGCCAGCGCTTCGGTGAGATGGAGGTGTGGGCGCTGGAAGCCTATGGCGCGGCCCACACGCTGCAGGAGCTGCTGACGGTGAAGAGCGACGACGTGGCGGGGCGCAGCGCCATCTACGAGGCCATCGTCAAGGGCGAGAACCCGTCCAAGCCCGGCGTGCCGGAGTCCTTCAACGTGCTCGTGAAGGAACTCCAGGCCCTGTGCCTCGACGTCGATCTGATCACGGCCGAGAAGTCGTCCTGATCACCAAGCTCCCGACGCCGCGCGCGTCGGAAGGAGGTTAGCGTGTTTCTCAGCTTCCGCCACCGGGAGACCGAGACGCCGGATTTCCAGGCGATCAAGATCTCGCTCGCGAGCCCCGAGGCCATCCGCCAGTGGAGCTTCGGCGAGGTCACGAAGCCGGAGACGATCAACTACCGCTCGTTCAAGCCCGAGAAGAACGGCCTCTTCTGCGAGAAGATCTTCGGGCCGGTCAAGGACTGGGAGTGCGCCTGCGGCAAGTACAAGCGCATCCGCTACCGCGGGGTCATCTGCGACCGCTGCGGCGTGGAGGTGACGCTTTCGCGCGTCCGCCGCGAGCGCATGGGCCACATCGAGCTGGCCGTGCCCGTCGCGCACATCTGGTTCTTCAAGGGCCTGCCCAGCCGCATCGGCCATCTGCTGGGCATGACCATCAAGGACCTCGAGCGGGTGATCTACTACGAGTCCTATCTCGTGATCGACCCCGGCAACACGACGCTGCAGGTGCGCGAGCTCATCAGCGAGGAGCGCTACTACGACCTGCTGGACGAGGGCTTCGAGTTCGAGGCCAAGATGGGCGCCGAGGCCATCGAGGACCTGCTGCGCAAGCTGCACCTCGACGAGCTGTCCATCGAGCTGCGCGATCAGATCGCCACGGAGACGAGCCAGCAGCGCAAGCAGGAGGCCCTCAAGCGCCTGCGCGTGGTGGAGGCCTTCCGCAACTCCGGCGGCAACCGGCCGGAGTGGATGGTCCTGCACGTGGTGCCCGTGCTGCCTCCGGATCTGCGGCCGCTGGTGCCGCTCGAGGGCGGGCGCTTCGCCACGAGCGACCTGAACGACCTCTACCGGCGGATCATCAACCGCAACAACCGCCTCAAGAAGCTCATGGAGATCAAGGCGCCGGAGGTCATCCTCCGCAACGAGAAGCGCATGCTCCAGGAGGCGGTGGACGCGCTCTTCGACAACAGCCGCCGCTCGCGCGCGGTCCGCGGCCACGGCAACCGGCCGCTGAAGAGCCTGAGCGACATGCTCAAGGGCAAGCAGGGGCGCTTCCGCCAGAACCTGCTGGGCAAGCGCGTGGACTACTCCGGCCGCTCGGTGATCGTCGTGGGTCCGGAGCTGCGCCTGCACGAGTGCGGCCTGCCCAAGAGCATGGCCCTGGAGCTGTTCAAGCCCTTCATCATCCGCAAGCTGGAGGAGAAGGGCTACGTCCAGACCGTCAAGAGCGCCAAGAAGCTCGTGGAGCGCGAGCGCCCCGAGGTCTGGGACATCCTCGAGGAGATCATCAAGGACCACCCGGTGCTGCTCAACCGCGCGCCGACGCTGCACCGCCTGGGCATCCAGGCCTTCCAGCCGGTGCTGGTGGAGGGCAAGGCCATCCGCCTGCACCCGCTGGTCTGCCAGGCCTTCAACGCCGACTTCGACGGCGACCAGATGGCCGTGCACGTGCCGCTGTCCTTCGAGGCGCAGCTCGAGAGCCGCGTGCTCATGCTGAGCGCCAACAACCTGCTGCTGCCGTCCAACGGCAAGCCGGTGGCGACGCCGCACCAGGAGCAGGTGCTGGGCTGCTACTACCTCACCAAGGGCCGTCCCGGCGCCCGCGGCGAGGGCATGCGCTTCAACAGCACGGACGAGGTGAACCAGGCGCTGGACCACGGGGTCATCGAGCTGCACGCCCCGGTCATGGTGCGCATGGAAGGCGGCTGGCTCGAGACCACCGCCGGCCGCGTGATCTTCAACGCCAGCGTGCCGGACGAGCTGGGCTACATCAACGACGTCATGGACAAGAAGGCCCTGACGGCGCTGGTGTCCCGCAGCCACCTGGAGCTGGGCGGCGAGAAGACAGTCGCCTTCGTGGACGACCTCAAGGACCTCGGCTTCCGCTACGCGACGCTCGCGGGCATCACCATCGGCATCGACGACCTGATCATCCCGCAGGACAAGCCGAAGCTGCTGGCCGACGCCGACCGCGACGTGAGCAAGATCACCACGGACTTCGAGAACAAGCGCATCTCCGAGGGCGAGCGCTACAACCGCGTCATCGACCGCTGGACCACCGCGCGCGACGCCGTGGCCGACTCCATGATGGTGGCCATCGAGAACGACCGGCAGGGCTTCAACCCGGTCTACATGATGGCCCACTCCGGGTCGCGAGGCAGCCGCGATCAGATCAGCCAGCTCTCGGGCATGCGCGGTCTGATGGCCAAGCCGCAGAAGAAGATGACCGGTCAGGTGGGCGAGATCATCGAGCAGCCGATCAAGAGCAACTTCCGCGAGGGGCTCACCGTGCTGCAGTACTTCATCTCGACCCACGGCGCGCGCAAGGGTCTGGCCGACACGGCGCTCAAGACCGCCGACGCCGGCTACCTGACCCGCCGCCTGGTGGACGTGGCGCAGGACGTCATCATCACCGAGGAGGACTGCGGCACGATCCGCGGCCTCGACATGAAGGCGCTGGAGGAGAGCGGGGACGTCATCGAGAGCCTGACCGACCGCATCCTCGGCCGCTTCACGGCGGACGACGTGATCGACCCCCTCACCGGCGACGTGCTGATGGAGGCGGGCATGCTCGTCGACGAGACCCGCGCCAAGCTGATCGAGGAGAAGGGCGTCGAGATGGTGAAGATCCGCTCGGTGCTCACCTGCGAGACGCGCCGCGGCGTCTGCATCAAGTGCTACGGCCGCGACCTGTCCTCGGGCAGCCTGGTGGACATCGGCGACGCCGTGGGCGTCATCGCCGCGCAGTCCATCGGCGAGCCGGGCACGCAGCTCACGCTGCGGACCTTCCACGTGGGCGGCATCGCCGGCCGCATCGCCGAGGCCACGGCCAAGCAGGCCCCGGTGGACGCCGAGGTCGAGCTGGTCAACGTGCGCTGCATCAAGAACGCCGACGGGCGGCAGGTGGTCATCGGCCACAAGGGCGAGATCATCGTGAAGGTGCAGGAGGGCAGCAAGGAGCGCATCCGCGCCCACTTCGCCGCGCCCTATGGCGCCGTGCTCGATGTCAAGAACGCCGCGCAGGTGAAGAAGGGCGACACCCTGTTCACCTGGGACCCCTACGCCGAGCCCATGGTCAACACCCGCAAGGGCGAGGTGCAGTTCATCGACATCGAGGAGGGCCGCACGCTCAAGGAGGAGACGGACGAGAAGGGCCGTCGCCAGGCCGTCATCACCGACGACCTCCAGAAGGAGCTGCACCCCGAGATCAAGATCGTCAACAAGGACGGCAAGGTCCTCGAGAAGTTCTTCCTGCCCACGAACGCCATCCTGAGCGTGAAGGACGGCGAGTCCGTGCCCGCCGGCAGCATCCTCGTGAAGGTGCCGAAGGATCTCGGCCACACGGGCGACATCACCGGCGGCCTGCCCCGGGTCGTGGACCTGTTCGAGGTGCGCAAGCCCAAGGACGCGGCGATCGTCACCGCCATCGACGGCACGGTGGAGATCGGCGGCGTCACCCGCGGCATGCGCAAGGTCATCGTCAAGCGCGACGCCGACACCTCGGAGGAGTACCTGATTCCCCAGGGCAAGCACATGCGCGTGCACGACGGCGACGAGGTGACGGCGGGCGACCGCCTCACCGAGGGTCCGATCAACCCCTTCGACATCCTGAACGTGAAGGGCGTGCAGGCGGCCCAGGCCTACCTGGTCAACGAGATCCAGGAGGTCTATCGCCTGCAGGGCGTGGGCATCAACGACAAGCACATCGAGACCATCGTGCGGCAGATGCTGCGCAAGGTGCAGGTGGAGGAGCCGGGCGACAGCCGCTTCCTCGAGGGCGACCAGGTGGAGCGCGCCGAGTTCCAGGAGGAGAACGAGCGCGTGGTGGGCGAGGGCGGCAGCGCGGCGACCTACCGGCCGCTGCTGCTCGGCATCACCAAGGCGTCGCTGACCACCGAGAGCTTCATCTCGGCGGCCAGCTTCCAGGAGACCACCCGCGTGCTCAGCGAGGCGGCCATCAACGGCAAGACCGACTACCTCTACGGTCTCAAGGAGAACGTGATCATGGGCCGGCTGATCCCCGCGGGCACCGGCCGCAAGGAGTACGACGACCTGCGCGTGGCCCAGGAGGAGCTGCGCACCCTCCAGGCCGAGGTGGCCGCCCGCAAGGCCGCCGAGGAGGAGGCCCTGGCCGCCGTGGCGAACAAGGCCGAGCAGCAGGCCCAGAGCCTCATGGAGGAGGGCCTCATGCTCTTCCCCGAGGAGAGCGGCGAAGGCGAGGCCGAGGCCATGGCCGGTGGCGGCGGCGAGGGGGACGAGGACGAGTCCTAGTCGAACCGGCGGCGGCGCTTCCCGCGCGGAGGCGCCGCCCGGGCGGCCCACGAGGGCTAAACGGTGAGATGACAAGGGAAAATTCGCGGTCGGCTTGACAAGCATGAATCGATCGTGTAGATTGGCGGTCTTGTGCGCGCCCCCTGGCGCGACCGAGCCGACTCCCTAAGCTCAAGCGCAACAGAGAGTTGCATTTCGGACTCAGGGCTCAGACTCCCTGGGGTACGAGGAGTGCGAGCGTGCCGACGCTGAACCAGTTGATCCGCAAGGGCCGCAAGGTGGTTGCTCACAAGAGCAAGTCGCCGGCCCTGCAGTCCTGCCCGCAGAAGCGGGGGGTCTGCACGCGCGTGTACACGACCACGCCGAAGAAGCCCAACTCCGCCCTCCGCAAGGTGGCCCGCGTTCGTCTGACGAACGGCATCGAGGTCACCGCCTACATCCCGGGCGAGGGGCACAACCTGCAGGAGCACTCGATCGTGCTCATCCGTGGCGGCCGCGTTAAGGATCTGCCGGGTGTGCGCTATCACATCGTGCGCGGCGCGCTGGATACCAGTGGCGTCGACGGCCGCAACCAGCGCCGCTCGAAGTACGGCGCCAAGCGCCCCAAGTAGGGCGGCAGGAGACCGGAGAGACATGCGTCGCAGGATCAAGCGCAGCCGCGAGACCGTCGCCGACCCCCGCTTCAACAGCCCGATGGTCGCCCAGTTCATCAACTACATGATGAAGGGCGGCAAGAAGAGCACGGCGGAGGCGATCTTCTACAAGGCCATGGACATCATCGAGGAGAAGTCGGGCAAGAAGGGTCTGGAGGTCTACACCTCGGCCCTCAACAACGTGAAGCCCCACCTCGAGGTGACGAGCCGACGCATCGGTGGCGCCAACTACCAGGTGCCCATCGAGGTGCGGCCGTCCCGGCGCACGGCGCTGGCCATGCGCTGGTTGCTGCAGTTTTCCCGCAGCCGGCCCGATCACACGATGAGCGAGCGCCTGGCGGCGGAGCTCCTGGCGGCCTACCGGAAGGAAGGGCCGTCGATCAAGAAGCGCGAGGACACACACCGGATGGCCGAAGCCAACAAGGCTTTCGCTCACTTCCGGTTCTAGGAAAGGACGCGAAGTCCGACATAGCCCCGGCGGCGGTCTACGCGGGCTCCCAGCATCAGGAGCTCAAATCGCCGGAGGACGATGTCTGCAGGGCCGGGTCCGCACTGGATACCCCTCCTGAGGTCTCGACCCGCAGTCATCGTGTGCGTCGAGACTTCGGGAGGGATTTTCGTTGGTTCAGCCATGAGTAGTGGAGATTCACTCGAGCGGATACGGAACATCGGCATCGCCGCCCACATCGATGCCGGCAAGACGACCCTCACCGAGCGGATTCTGTACTACGCGGGCATCATCCATCGGATGGGCGAGGTGCACGACGGCGCCGCCACGATGGACTGGATGGAGCAGGAGCGGGAGCGGGGGATCACGATCACCTCGGCGGCCACGACCTGCTACTGGCGGGACCACCGGATCAACATCATCGATACCCCCGGGCACGTGGACTTCACCGTGGAGGTGGAGCGGAGTCTGAGGGTGCTGGACGGGATGATCGCCGTCTTCTGCGCCGTGGGCGGCGTGGAACCCCAGTCGGAGACGGTGTGGCGGCAGGCGGATCGGTACCATGTGCCGCGTCTCGCCTTCGTCAACAAGATGGACCGGGTGGGGGCGGATTTCGAGGCGGTGGTGGAGGCGATTCGGACGCGGCTGGGGGCCAACGGGGTGCCCGTGACCCTGCCCATCGGCGCCGAGGACGCCTTCAAGGGGTTGATCGATCTCGTGCGGATGCAGGCGCTGTACTACGACGAAGAGAGTCTGGGCCAGCGCTACGCGACCGACGAGATCCCCGCCGCGCTCGCGGAGAAGGCGGATGCCGCCCGCGAGCGACTGATCGAGGCCGCGGCCGAGTTCGACGACGAACTGGCCGAGACCTACCTGGGCGGGGAAGCGGTGAGCGCGGAACTGCTGGATCGCGCGATCCGCAAGGCGACGCTGGAAGGGCGGCTGGTGCCGGTCTTCGCGGGCGCGGCCTTCAAGAACAAGGGTGTCCAGCGCGTGCTCGACGGGATCATCGACTACCTGCCGAGTCCGATGGACCTGCCCGCGGTGGAGGGCGAACTGCCAAACGGCAAGGGACGCGCGGAACGCGCCCCCGACCCCAAGGCGCCCTTCGCGGCACTGGCCTTCAAGGTGGCCAGCGACGCCTTCGCGGGACGACTGACATTCTTCAGGGTCTACAGCGGCACCCTGAAGTCCGGTGAGATGGCGCTGAACGTCACGACGGGGAAGAAAGAACGCATGGGACGCTTTCTGCGGATGCACGCCAACAAGCGGGAGGAGGTGGCCGACGCCAGCGCGGGCGAGATCGTCGCCGTGGTCGGCCTCAAATCCGTGCGCACCGGCGACACCGTGACCGACGTCTCGCACCCGATCGTGCTCGAGTCCATGAGCTTCCCGGAGCCGGTGATCGACATCGCCATCGAGCCCAAGACCAAGGCCGACGAGGAGAAGCTCAAGCTGGCCCTGGAGCGCCTGGCCGACGAAGACCCCACCTTCCAGGTGCGGGTCGACAAGGAGACCGGCCAGACCCTGATCGCGGGCATGGGCGAGCTGCACCTGGAGATCCTGCGCGATCGCATGGTGCGCGAATTCAAGGTCGAGGCCAACGTGGGCAAGCCCCAGGTGGTCTACAAGGAGTCGGTGGCGGCCAGGGGCGAGGCGGAGCACCGCTTCCAGCGCCAGGTGGCCGGCAAGGGCGTCTTCGCCCACGTGAAGCTGGCCATCGAGCCGGCGGGCACGGGGGCGGGTTTCGTCTTCGCGAGCGCGATGAGCCCGCAGGCGCTGCCGGCGGAGTTCGTCGCGGCGGTGGAGCAGAGCGCCCGGGCCTCCATGAGTTCCGGCGTGCTGGCGGGCTACGAGCTGGTGGACTGCAAGGTCACCCTGCTCGACGGGAGCCACCACGAGGTGGACTCCACGCCCCAGGCCTTCCAGGCGGCCACGGCGATCGCCTTCCGTGAGGCGGCGCTGAAGGCCGAGCCGATTCTGCTCGAGCCGGTGATGGCCGTGGAGGTCGTCACCCCGGGCGATTTCACGGGTGAAGTGGTGGGCGACATCAACTCGCGTCGCGGCAAGGTGGACGGCATGCAGCCCCGCCACGCGATGCAGGTGGTGACGGCCTCCGTTCCGCTGTCAGAGATGTTTGGTTACATGACCCAGTTGCGGTCTCTGTCCCAGGGACGCGCGGTCTACTCGATGCAGTTCTCTCACTTCGAGGCCGTGCCCAAGAGCATCGCTAGTCGTTTTGTCGGGTTCGGAGCCTAGGGCCCGTAGAGGAGGTTGACTCGTCATGGCGAAGGAGAAGTTCTCGCGCACGAAGCCGCACGTCAATGTGGGCACGATCGGTCACGTTGACCACGGCAAGACCACGCTGACGGCGGCGATCACCCAGCGCCAGGCCAGCAAGGGAATGGCGGCCTTCACGCCGTTCGACCAGATCGACAAGGCGCCCGAGGAGCGCGAGCGCGGCATCACGATCGCGACGGCGCACGTGGAGTACCAGACGGCGAGCCGTCACTACGCGCACGTGGACTGCCCGGGTCACGCGGACTACGTGAAGAACATGATCACGGGCGCGGCGCAGATGGACGGCGCGGTGCTGGTGGTCTCGGCAGCCGATGGTCCGATGCCGCAGACGCGCGAGCACGTGCTGCTGGCGCGGCAGGTGAACGTGCCGAGCATGCTGGTCTTCATGAACAAGGTGGACATGGTGGACGACCCGGAGCTGCTGGACCTGGTGGAGCTGGAGATCCGGGAGCTGCTGAACGAGTACAATTTCCCCGGGGACGAGACGCCGATCATCCGCGGCAGCGCGCTGAAGGCGCTGGAGAATCCCGGGACCGAGGCGGATCAGAAGTGCATCGACGAGCTGATGGATGCGATCGACAGCTTCGTTCCGGAGCCTCAGCGCGAGACGGACAAGCCGTTCCTGATGCCGGTCGAGGACGTGTTCTCGATCACGGGCCGCGGGACGGTGGGGACGGGTCGCGTCGAGCGGGGCAAGGTGAAGGTGGGCGACAAGGTCGAGCGGATCGGCATCCGGGACACGTTGACGACGACGGTGACGGGCGTCGAGATGTTCCGCAAGATTCTCGATGACGCGCAGGCCGGGGACAACGTGGGTCTGTTGCTGCGCGGGGTCAACAAGGAAGACCTCGAGCGCGGGATGGTCCTCGCGGCGCCGGGAAGCGTGACGCCGCACACGAAGTTCGAGGGCGAGGTCTACATTCTGACGAAGGAGGAGGGCGGCCGTCACACGCCGTTCTTCAACGGGTATCGTCCTCAGTTCTACTTCCGGACGACGGACGTGACGGGAGTCGCGGAGTTGCCGGAGGGGACGGAGATGGTGATGCCGGGCGACAACGTGAAGATGCAGATCGCGCTGATCACGCCGATCGCGATGGAGGAGAACCTTCGTTTCGCCATCCGCGAGGGCGGCCGCACGGTTGGCGCGGGCGTCGTGACCAAGATCTACGAGTAGCCAGCGATCTAGGGGCGGCGAGCAGGCGGCCGAACGGCTGAAGCTGGCGTAGCCGCACGATTGGAGGAGAACGGTGTACACCGGACAGAAGATCAAGATCAGGCTGAAGGCCTACGAGCACAGCACGCTGGACCGCTCGGCGTTCGAGATCGTTCGCACGGCCAAGCGCACGGGCGCCGAGATCTCGGGGCCGATCCCGCTGCCGACGCAGCGGTCGCTCTACACGGTGCTGCGCTCGCCGCACGTGGACAAGAAGTCGCGCGAGCAGTTCGAGATGCGGGTGCACAAGCGCCTCATCGAGATCACCAAGTCGACCCCGGCCACCCTCGACGCCCTGACCAAGCTGGATCTGCCGGCGGGCGTGGACATCGAGATCAAGGTCTGACGCCGCCCCGCGCCCGCTGAGGCGCGGCGCCGGCAAGGCAACTGGAGTAGCAATGCCGAACGCAAATCTCTACGACGGCAAGGGCAAGAGCACCGGCACGGTGGAACTGCCCGAGGCGATCTTCGGTCAGGAGGTGAAGGGACACCTCATCTGGGAGGCCGTGCGCAACTACCAGGCCAACCAGCGCGCCGGGACCGCCCACACCAAGGACCGCTCCGACGTGACCGGCTCCACGGCCAAGCTGTTCCGTCAGAAGGGCACGGGCCGCGCCCGCGCGGGCTCCGCCAAGAGCCCCACGCGCTACGGCGGCGGCACGACCTTCGGTCCCAAGACGCGTGACCACAGCTACGCGATGCCCCGCAAGGCGCGCCGCGCCGCGCTGCTGTCCGCGCTGAGCGACCGCGCCGGCGCCGGCGACGTGCTGGTGGTGGACGGCTTCACGCCCGACACGCCGCGCACCAAGGACTTCAAGACGCTGATCGCGGGCATGGGCCTCAGCGAGGGGCGCGAGAAGATCCTGCTGGTCCTGGACGAGTACGATCTCGACATCTGCAAGTCCGCGCGCAACCTGCGCAACCTGGACTTCATCGTCGGCCGCGAGCTGAACGCGTACCAGGTGATGTGGGCGGACAAGGTGGTCCTGACCGCGCCGGCCCTCGAGCAGGTCAAGGAGGTGTTCGGAGCATGAAGGACGTCTATCACGTCGTGCGGCGAGCGCTGCTCACGGAGAAGAGCTCGCAGCTGCAGGCACACAACCGCTACGTCTTCGAGGTGGACCGCCGGGCGGCCAAGCCCGAGATCAAGCGGGCCATCGAGGAGATCTTCAAGGTGACCGTCAAGGACGTGCGCACCATGACCGTCCGGGGCAAGCTGAAGCGGCTGGGCCGCTTCGAGGGCATGCGCCCGTCGTGGAAGAAGGCCGTGGTGACCCTGGCGGAGGGCGACACCATCGACATCGTCGTCCAGAACGGCTAGCAGGCGAGGAGAGCGAGCATGGGAATCAAGAAGTTCAAGCCGCGGACTCCGAGCCAGCGCTATCGCACGGTTTCCGACTTCGGCGAGATCACCACCGACAAGCCCGAGAAGAGCCTGCTGGAGCCGATCAAGAAGAGCGGCGGCCGCAACAACCACGGGCACATCACGAGCCGGCGCCGCGGTGGCGGCCACAAGCGCCAGTACCGCCGCATCGACTTCAAGCGGAACAAGCTGGGCGTGCCGGCCAAGGTGGCCACGATCGAGTACGATCCGAACCGCACGGCCCGCATCGCGCTGCTGCACTACGCCGACGGCGAGAAGCGCTACATCCTGGCGCCGAACGGGCTGAACGTGGGCGACGAGCTGGTCTCCGGGCCCGGCGCGGAGATCCGCGTGGGCAACGCGATGCCGCTGAAGGACATCCCCCTGGGTTCGACGCTGCACAACGTGGAGCTGAAGATCGGCAAGGGCGGCCAGCTGGCCCGCAGCGCCGGGTCCTACATGCAGCTCATGGCGAAGGACGGCGAGTACTGCCTCCTGCGCATGCCCAGCGGCGAGATGCGCCAGGTCCACCGCGAGTGCTACGCCACGCTCGGCCAGGTGGGCAACCTGGAGCACGAGAACGTGATGCTCGGCAAGGCGGGCGCGTCGCGCTGGCGGGGCCGGCGGCCGAAGGTGCGCGGTGTGGCCATGAACCCGGTGGACCACCCCCACGGCGGCGGCGAGGGCAAGACCTCCGGCGGCCGTCACCCGGTGTCCCCCTGGGGCACGCCGACCAAGGGCTACCGCACGCGCAAGAAGAACAACCCCACGGACCGCTTCATCGTCCGTCGGCGGAAGAGCAAGTCCGCCTAGGCAGCTTGAACGACTGAGGAGGCAATCCATTGTCGCGTTCATTGAAGAAGGGCCCCTACATCGATCTGCGCTTGCTGCAGCGTCTCGAGGGGATGAACAACAAGGGCGAGAAGAAGGTCGTCAAGACCTGGGCGCGGCGCTGCACCATCTCGCCGGAGTTCGTGGGGCACACGCTGGCCGTGCACAACGGCAACAAGTTCATCCCCGTGTACGTCACGGAGAACATGGTGGGTCACAAGCTGGGCGAGTTCGCCCCGACCCGCACCTTCCGCTCGCACGCGGGCAAAAAGTAGAGACCTGGAGGTACTGAGATGCCTGCCAAGGCAAGCGCGAAGTTCGTGCGGATCTCTCCGTTCAAGATGCGCCAGGTGGTCAACATCGTGCGCGGCATGAACGTGAACGAGGCGATGAACGTCCTCAAGCACATGAACAAGGGCGCGGCGCTGCCGATCTACCGCGTGATCAAGTCCGCGGTGGCCAACGCCACGGACCTGGCCAGCGAGCAGAACCCGGTGGACGTCGACCGCCTCGTGGTGGCGACGATCTACGCAGACGAGGGTCCGACCATGAAGCGCATCCGCGCCCGTGCGCAGGGCCGCGCCTACCGCGTGCGCAAGCGCACGAGCCACCTGTTCGTCGAACTGGGCCAGAAGTAAGGAGGAGCACCGTGGGTCAGAAGACTCATCCGACCGGCTTCCGTCTCGGGGTCATCAGGACCTGGGATTCGCGCTGGTTCGCCACCAAGAACTACGCCGACTGGCTCAACGAGGACGTGACGATCCGCCGCTTCGTGAAGCAGCGCCTCTTCCGCGCCGGCATCGCGCGGGTGACGATCGAGCGCTCCACGAAGAAGGTGACGGTGAACATCTACACCGCGCGCCCCGGCATGGTGATCGGCCGCAAGGGCCAGGAAGTGGACCTGCTCCGCGACCAGCTGAATCACCTGACCGGCAAGCAGGTGTACCTGAACATCAAGGAAGTCAAGAAGCCGGAGCTGAGCGCGCAGCTCGTGAGCGAGCACGTGGCCTCCCAGCTGGAGAACCGCGTGAGCTTCCGGCGCGCCATGAAGAAGTCCATCACGTCGGCCATGCGCATGGGCGCCCGCGGGATCAAGATCCAGTGCGGCGGCCGCCTGGGCGGCTCGGAGATCGCCCGCGTGGAGCACTACCACGACGGTGAGGTGCCCCTGCACACGCTGCGCGCGGACATCGACTACGGGACGAGCACCGCGAAGACCACCTTCGGCACCATCGGCGTCAAGGTCTGGGTCTACGTGAACGACGTCTTCCCGCGGGACTTCAAGCGCGAGCTGAGCAACCAGGTGCAGGAGGCGATCTAGTCATGTTGATGCCCAAGCGCATAAAGCACCGCAAGATGCAGAAGGGGCGGATGCGCGGCTTCGCCTACCGCGGCAACCAGATCTCCTTCGGCCAGTACGCCATGCAGGCGCAGGAGCCCTGCTGGATCACGAGCCGGCAGATCGAGGCCGCGCGCGTCGCCATCACGCGCTACGTGAAGCGCGGCGGCAAGCTCTGGATCCGCATCTTCCCGGACAAGCCGATCACGGTGAAGCCGGCCGAGACCCGCATGGGCAAGGGCAAGGGCAACCCGGAGTACTGGGTCGCCGTGGTCAAGCCCGGCCGGATCGTCTTCGAGCTCGAGGGCGTCGGCGAGGAGATCGCCCGCGAGGCGATGCGCCTGGGCGCGGCCAAGCTGCCGGCCAAGATGAAGTTCCTGAGCCGCGAGGCGTGAGGAGACCCCGATGAAGATGAACGAGATGCGCGACCTGACCCTCCAGGAGCTGGAGGCGAAGGAGCGGGAGATGGCCGAGGAGCTCTTCAACATGAAGCTCCGTCACGGCCTCGGACAGCTGGACAACCCCCTCAATATCCGCAAGGCGCGTCGCGACCTCGCGCGGATCAAGTCCCTGCTGAGCGAGCGCCAGCAGGAGCGGGCTCAGTAAGGATAGGAGTCGAGGATGGAAGACAGGACCCGGAATCTGCGCAAGACCCTGCTGGGGACCGTCGTCAGCGACAAGATGGAGCAGACGGTGGTGGTCAACGTCGAGCGCCGCATTCCGCATCCGCGCTACAAGCGGTACTACAAGCGCACGAGCAAGGTGGTCGCGCACGACGCTGACAACAGCTGTCGCGTGGGCGATCTGGTCCGCGTGATGGCCACGCGTCCCTTGAGCAAGACGAAGCGCTGGCGCGTCTTCGAAATCGTCAAGCGCGCCGAGTAAGGGGGCGAGGGAAATGATTCAGCAGGAGACCATGTTGGTCATCGCGGACAACTCCGGCGCGAAGAAGGCCCAGTGCATCAAGGTGCTGGGCGGCACCCGCCGGAAGTACGCCTCGGTGGGCGACATCATCACGGTGGCGGTGAAGCAGGCCCTGCCCAACGGCACGGTCAAGAGCGGCCAGGTGGCGCGCGCGGTCGTCGTGCGGACGCGCAAGGAAGTGCGGCGCCGGGACGGTTCCTACATCCGCTTCGACCAGAACGCGGCCGTGATCATCAACCAGCAGAACGAGCCGGTGGGGACCCGCATCTTCGGCCCCGTGGCCCGCGAACTGCGCGAGAAGCGATTCATGAAGATCGTTTCGCTCGCGCCCGAAGTGCTCTAGCGAGGTGAAGCCGTGAAGATCGCGAAAAACGATACCGTCGAGGTGATCGCCGGCGCCCACAAGGGGCTCAAGGGGAAGGTGCTCAAGGTCTTCCCGGAGAAGGAGCGCGTGATCGTCGAGAAGGTGAACCTGGTCAAGCGCCACCAGAAGGCGCGCAGCCAGCAGGACCCCGGCGGCATTATCGAGAAGGAAGCGCCGATCCACGTCTCGAACGTGCGGCTGCTCGAGAAGGGCTCGCGCCCCTAGGCCCGAGGAAAGGAAACGGAAATGGCGAGGTTGAAGGCCTACTACAGAGAGAACGTGGCGCCCGCCCTGCAGGCGAAGTTCAACTACGGGAACCCCATGCAGGTGCCCCGTCTGATGAAGATCGTCGTCAACATGGGCGTGGGCGAGGGCGCGCGGAACGAGAACATGATCAAGGCCGCCGAGGCCGAGCTGACGACCATCACGGGCCAGAAGCCCCGGGTCAACGCGGCGCGCAAGTCCGTTGCGAACTTCAAGATCCGCGAGGGCATGCCCGTGGGTCTCAAGGTGACGCTGCGCGGCGCCCGCATGTGGGAGTTCCTGGACCGCCTGGTGAACGTGGCGCTGCCGCGCGTGCGCGACTTCCGCGGCGTGCCCACCAAGAGTTTCGATGGCCGGGGCAACTACAACCTCGGCATCAAGGAACAGATCATGTTCCCCGAGATCGACTTCGACAAGATCAGCCGGATCCAGGGGATGGACATCAACTTCGTCACGAGCGCCGAGACGGACGAGGAAGCGATGGAACTGCTGCGACTCCTGAACATGCCGTTCCGTCGCAACTAGTCCCGAGCGAAAACGCAAAGAGGTATCAGCGTGGCCAAGAAGTGCCTGATCGTCAAATCCAGTCGGAAGCCCAAGTTCCAGGTCCGCAGCTACACGCGCTGCAGGCGCTGCGGACGCCCGCGAGGCTACATGCGCAAGTTCGGCATCTGCCGCATCTGCTTCCGTGAGATGGCCCTGCGCGGGGAAATCCCGGGCGTCGTCAAGGCCAGCTGGTAACAGGACTACAGAGCAGCGAAACGAGGGTTAGCTCATGTCGATGACCGATCCCATTGCGGACTTCCTGACGAGAATTCGTAATGCTACCCGCGCCAAGCATGCGCGCGTGGATATCCCGGCCTCGCGAATCAAGGGCGAGATCGCCAAGATCTTGCGCGAGCAGGGCTATGTGAACGACGTGAAGTTCGTGGAGGATGGCAAGCAGGGTCTCCTGCGGATCTATCTGAAGTACAACGAGGACAGCGCGCCCGTCATCGAGGGCCTCCAGCGGGTCAGCAAGCCCGGCCGCCGGATCTACGCCAAGAGTGGCGAGATTCCGCGCGTGCTTGGCGGCTACGGCGTCGTCGTCCTTTCCACCAGCCAGGGCATCCTCACCGGCAACGAGGCCCGTCAGCGGGGCGTTGGCGGCGAGGTTCTCTGCCAGATCTGGTAGGAGGCAAGACATGTCGCGCATTGGCAAGAAGCCCATTCCCGTGCCGGCCGGCGTCACCGTGACGCACACAGCCGACGGTCACTGCACGGTCAAGGGTCCCAAGGGCGAACTCAGCCGTCGGCTCAACCCCGAGATGAAGGTCGTGGTGGAGGACGCCGAGGTCCGCGTGGAGCGCCCCAGCGAGTCGCGCACGCACCGGGCCCAGCACGGTCTGACGCGCACGCTGCTCGCCAACATGGTGGAGGGCGTGTCCGCGGGCTTCACGAAGGAGCTCGAGATCGTGGGCGTCGGCTACCGCGCCGAGCTCAAGGGCAGCGACCTGCACCTGGCGCTGGCGTACTCCCACCCCGTGGTGGTCGAGCCGCCGGCGGGCATCAGCTTCGAGGTGCCGCAGCCCACGGTGATCAAGGTGATGGGGCACGACAAGGAAGTGGTGGGCCAGACGGCCGCCAACATCCGGTCCTGGCGCCCCCCGGAGCCCTACAAGGGCAAGGGCATCCGCTACAAGGGCGAGCAAATCATCCGCAAGGCCGGCAAGGCCTCGGCGAAGGGCTAGGAGTCGCCATGTCCATCAAGACGTTCGATCGCAAGCTGCAGCGCACCAAGCGCCACCGCCGCATCCGCCGCGGCGTGGCCGGCACGAGCAACCGGCCGCGGCTGTCGGTGTACCGCAGCCTGACCAACATCTACGCGCAGCTCATCGACGACGAGCAGCGCGTCACGCTCGCCAGCGCGAACAGCCTCAAGCTGACGGCCGCGCCGGGCGAGGGCGAATCGCAGAAGATGGCCAGCGCCCGCGAGGTGGGCAAGATCATCGCGGAGGCCGCGCAGGCCAAGGGCATCAAATCCGTCGTCTTCGACCGCGGCGGCTTTCTCTATCACGGCCGGGTCAAGGCCCTGGCCGAAGCCGCCCGCAAGGCGGGACTCGAATTCTAGGGGGTAGACAGTGATTCGAGGCAGAGACCAGCGGGACCAGCGCCCTCGCCGCCGCCGCGACCAGCAGCAGGAGGAAGAGCGCTCCAATCTGATCGAGAAGGTCGTGGCCATCAACCGCGTGTCGAAGACCGTGAAGGGTGGCAAGAACTTCAGCTTCACCGCGCTGGTGGCGGTGGGCGACGGCAACGGTCAGGTGGGCACCGGTCTGGGCAAGGCCCGGGAAATCTCCGAGGCCGTGCGCAAGGGCACGGACGCGGCCCGCAAGAACATGGGTCCCGTGCAGCGCTTCGAGAACCGCACGGTGCCGTTCCGGGTCGTGGGCCACTACGGCGCCGGGCGCGTCCTGCTGAAGCCGGCCGCGCCGGGTACCGGCGTGATCGCCGGCGGTCCGGTGCGCGCGGTGCTGGAGGCTGCGGGCATCTCCGACATCCTGACCAAGTCCCTGGGGTCGAACAACCCCCACAACATGGTGCGCGCCACCATGGAGGGCCTGCGCCGCATGCGCAGCGCCTCGGACGTGGCCAAGCGCCGCGGGATCTCGGTCGGCCGCATGTTCAACATCGCCAAGAGCAGCGAGGAGGCCTGATCATGGCCAAGCGACTCAAGGTGACCCAGACGCGGTCGCTGATCGGAAACAAGGAGAAGGCCAAGCGCACCATCGCCGCGCTCGGCCTGCACCGCATGCACCACACCGTGGTGCACGACGACACCCCGCAGATTCGCGGCATGGTGTTCAAGGTGCGGCACATGGTTCGCGTCGAGGAGACGGAGGAGTAGCATGAAGCTCAACGAACTCAAGCCGGCTCCCGGAGCCACCCGCTCGGGCAAGCGCGTGGGGCGCGGCCCCGGCAGCGGCTCCGGCAAGACCAGCGGCCGCGGCCACAAGGGCCAGCGCTCGCGTTCCGGCTCGCCGCAGCGCGCCTGGTTCGAAGGCGGTCAGATGCCGATTCAGCGCCGCGTTCCGAAGCGGGGCTTCACGAACATCTTCCGCGTCGAGTACCAGCTCGTGAACGTGGGCCAGCTCGTGCGCCTGCCCGAAGGCGTCGAGGTGACCGCGGCGACGCTCTACGAGCACGGGATCATCAGCAAGCGCAATCGTCCGGTGAAGCTGCTGGGCGACGGGTCGGTGGCCCGCGCGCTGACCGTGCGCCTTGACAAGTGCAGCGCCAAGGCGCGTGAGCTGATCGAGAAGGCAGGCGGGACGATCGAGGTGGCCGGCTAGCCCACGGGCTGCCGCGTCCTCTCATAGCCGAGGAGACCAATCCCAGATGCTCGCGAGTTTTCAGAGCACGTTCAAGATCCCGGATCTGCGCAAGCGCATCGTCTTCACGGCGCTGATGCTGATCGTGTACCGCCTTGGCGGTCACATCACCCTGCCCGGCGTGAACCGCCTCGCCATCGAGGAGTTCTTCCGCGGGCAGGGCGGCGGCATCCTGGCCCTCTACGACCTCTTCGCGGGCGGCAACCTGAGCAAGGCGACGATCTTCGCGCTGGGCATCATGCCCTACATCAGCGCGTCGATCATCCTGCAGCTGCTCCAGGCCGTGGTGCCCTACTTCGAGAAGCTGGCGAAGGAGGGCGAGGAGGGCCGCAAGAAGATCAACCAGTACACGCGCTACGGCACGGTGCTGCTGGCCGCGCTGCAGAGCTTCGGCGTGGCCGTGTTCCTGGAGTCCATGGGCACGAACGTGGTGGGCCACTCGGGCTTCGGCTTCAAGCTGCTGACCATGCTCACGCTGACCACGGGCACGATCTTCGTCATGTGGCTCGGTGAGCAGATCTCCGAGCGGGGCATCGGCAACGGGATCAGCCTGATCATCACGATCGGCATCATCGCCCGCTACCCGCTGGATCTGATCAACACGGTGCGGGCGCTGCAGACGAAGCAGATGAGCTACCTGGGCGGCATCGTGATGGTGCTGATGATGGTCCTCGTGATCGCGGGGATCATCTACATGACCCAGGGCCAGCGGCGCATCCCGGTGCAGTACCCGAAGCGGGTGGTGGGCCGGCGCGTCTACGGCGGGCAGAACACGCACATCCCGCTGCGCGTGAACACGGCGGGCGTGATTCCCATCATCTTCGCGCAGTCGATCGTGATGTTCCCCGCGACGATCTCGAGCATGTTCCACGGCAACGTGACCATGGACGCGATCACGCGCCTCATGAGTCCGGGCACCGTGCTCTACGTGGTGCTGTACACGGTCATCATCGTGTTCTTCACCTACTTCTACACGGCCATCGTCCTCAATCCGGTGGACATGGCCGACAACATGAAGAAGTTCGGCGGCTTCATCCCGGGCATCCGCCCGGGCAAGAGCACGGCGAACTTCATCGATCGCGCACTGAGTCGGATCACCTTGCCGGGCGCCATCTTCCTGGCCTTCATCGCCGTCTTGCCCGACATCCTGATCCGGCAGTTCCACGTCCCCTTCTACTTCGGCGGCACGGGTCTGCTGATCGTGGTGGGCGTGATGCTCGATACCCTGCAGCAGATCGAGAGCCACCTCTTCATGCGTCACTACGATGGCTTCATGAAGAAGGGCAGGTTGCGGGGCCGGAGGTAGGCGTGCATCTGGTCATCCTGGGAGCGCCGGGTTCCGGAAAGGGGACCCAAGCGGCGCGAATCAAGCAGCAGTACGGGATCGCGCACATCTCGACGGGCGACATCCTGCGGGCGGAAGTGGCCTCCGGCACGGAGCTGGGGCGAAAGGCCCAGGCGATCATGGAGGCGGGGCAGCTGGTCGGCGACGACATCGTGCTGGCCATGGTGAACCGGCGCCTGACGCAGCCGGACTGCGAGGCCGGCTGGATCCTGGACGGTTTCCCGCGGACGCGGGCCCAGGCCGAGGGCCTCGGCACCCTGCTGGGCGCGGCGGGCACGGACATCGACCTGGGGCTCTTGATCCAGGTCAAGCCCGAGGAAGTGGTGCGACGCCTGAGCGGGCGCCGCGTGAACCGCGACTCGGGGCGCATCTACAGCCGCGAGGAGCTGGGCCACCTGGCCGGTCCGGGCGGCGAGATTCCCGCGGAGGGCGAGGCGCCGGATGGCGGCCGCTTCTACCAGCGGGACGACGACCAGGAGCGGACGATTCGCGACCGCCTGGACGTCTACGAGGAGCAGACGCGTCCTGTGATCGACTACTACGAGGACCAGGACAAGGTCGTGGGCATCGACGGTTCGCAGCCGATGGACGCCGTGACCGACGCGATCTCCTCGATCCTGCGCGACCGCTTCGGCGACGGGGAGCCGGCGTGATCCGGCTCAAGAACGACGCCGACATCGCGGCCATGCGCGCGGCGGGCAAGGTCCTGCGCAGGGCGCTGGACAAGGCGGGGGCCGCGGTGCGGCCCGGCGTCACGACGGGGGAACTGGACGTCGTCGTGCGCGAGAGCATCGAGAGCGAGGGAGCGCGACCGGCCTTCCGGGGCTACCATGGCTTCCCGGGCAGTGCCTGCATCTCCGTCAACGAGGCGGTGGTGCACGGGATACCCGGCGAGCAGGTCCTGAAAGAGGGCGATCTGGTCAGCATCGACGTGGGCGTGGAGAAAGACGGCTACTACGCCGACGCCTGCGAGACCTTCGCCGTGGGGCAGATCAGCCCCGCCGCGGCCCGACTGATGGACGTGACGCGCCAGTCCCTGGCCGCCGGCATCGCCCAGGCCAGGCCGGGGGGGCGCCTGGGAGACATCTCCCACGCCGTGCAGGTCTTCGTGGAGGCCCACGGCTACACGGTGGTTCGCGAGCTGGTGGGGCACGGCATCGGCTGGGCCTTGCACGAAGAGCCGCAAGTGCCCAATTTTGGGCCTCCCGGCAAGGGCCCCGAGCTGGTGCCGGGCCTGGTGCTCGCGATCGAGCCGATGGTGAACGAAGGCCGCGAGGCGGTGCGCACGCTGGCCGACGACTGGACGGTGGTGACGGCGGACGGCAAGCTGTCCGCGCACTTCGAGCACACGGTAGCCATCACGGCCGATGGTCCCGTGATCCTCACCGCCTGAGACGCGGAGGTATTGTGGCCAAGCAAGGTGCCATTTCTGTGGAAGGGACCGTCATCGAGGCCCTCTCGAACGCGATGTTTCGTGTCGAGCTCGAGAACAACCACACGGTCCTGGCCCACGTGGCCGGCAAGATGCGAATGCATCTCATCCGCATCCTGCCTGGCGACAAGGTGACGGTGGAGCTCTCGCCCTACGATCTGACCCGGGGGCGCATCGTCTACAGATACAAGTAGCGCCGGCGACAGCGCCGCGCGGAAACGAGGTCGAGATGAAGGTTCGCGCTTCAGTCAAGCCGATTTGCGAGCACTGCAAGGTGATCCGCCGCCGTGGTGTGGTGCGGGTCATCTGCAAGAAGAATCCCCGGCACAAGCAGCGCCAGGGTTAGTCCGGGATAAGGAGGAACAGTTTTGGCCCGAATCCAAGGCGTCGACCTGCCGGCCAACAAGAGGGTCGTGATCGGCCTGACCTACATCTTCGGTGTGGGGCGGAGCACGAGCGAGAAGATCCTTGAGCGCACGGGCATCGACCCCGATCTGCGGGTGAAGAACCTCACCGAAGAGCAGACGGCGATGCTCCGTGACGAGCTGAACAAGCCCGAGTACAAGACGGAAGGTACCCTGCGCACCGAAGTGTCCATGAACATCAAGCGTCTCATGGACATCGGCTGCTACCGGGGCCTGCGTCACCGCAAGGGCCTGCCGGCGCACGGCCAGCGCACGAAGACGAACGCCCGCACCCGCAAGGGCCCCAAGGCCCGTCCGGGCGCGAAGAAGAAGACGCGCTAGTCCCCCGGGGCGCGAGAGTCGCGCCCCCTTCAGGGTTGAGGGCCCCCCGCGTCGGGGACCCGCCAGCAGATTCTGAGGAGGAAGCCCGATGGCTGCACCGAAGGGCCGGAAGACCGGCCGCAAGAAGTCGCGGAAGATGGACTCGATGGGCGTGATCCACATCAAGTCCAGCTTCAACAACACGATCATCACCGCCACCAGCACCGGCGGCGAGGTCTTCACCTGGGCCAGCGCCGGCACCGCCGGCTTTAAGGGCAGCCGCAAGAGCACGCCCTACGCGGCCCAGCTCGCGGCCGACCGCTGCGTGCGGGAGGCGATGAACCTGGGTCTCAAGCGCTGCGAGATCCATCTCAAGGGCCCCGGCCCCGGCCGCGAAGCAGCCATCCGCTCCATCCACGCCACGGGCGTGGAGGTGACGGGCATCAAGGACAAGACGAGCATGCCGCACAACGGCTGCCGTCCCAAGAAGCGCCGCCGGATGTAGCGAAGCGGGCGAACCAGGCTAGCAGGCCCGAGGGGGCCGATCCGATTAAGAGGAGGTCGAGCGCATGGCGCGCTACCGTGGTCCGAAGCACAAGATCAGTCGCCGCTTCGGAGAGAACATCTTCGAGACCGACAAGAACCCGCTGGACAAGCGTCCGTACCCGCCCGGTCAGCACGGGCGGAACCGCCGGCGCAAGGTGTCCGAGTACGGGTTGCAGCTCGCGGAGAAGCAGAAGGTCAAGTACATGTACGGCATCCTGGAGCGTCAGTTCAGGCGCTACTTCAAGGAGGCCGCCCGCCGTCAGGGCGTGACGGGCACGAACCTGCTGCAGATGCTCGAGAGCCGTCTCGACAACTTCGTGTTCCGCGCGGGCTTCGCGGCGACGCGGCCCCAGGCGCGGCAGTTCGTGACGCACGGGCACTTCAATGTGAACGGGCAGGCGGTGGACATCCCCAGCTACGAGCTGAAAGCGGGGGACAAGGTCACGCTGCGCGAGAAGAGCCGGAAGAACGTGTTCATCCTGGAGTCGATCAAGAAGCGGGCGGCCCGCGGCCGCGTGCCCTACGTCAGCCTCGACGAGGCGGCCTTCGAGGCCAGCTACCTCAACGAGCCCGAGCGCGGGGACATGCCGGTGAACGTCCAGGAGCAGCTGATCGTCGAGCTCTACTCGAAGTAAAACGCCGCCGCCAGTTTGATCGCCTTCGCCCTCGGGCGAGTAAGGAGGCAATTCCGCATGAAGTGGAAGAACGTGCTGATGCCGAAGCAGGTGGAGATCCAGAAGACGGGGGAGACCCCGTACTTCACCCGCTTCACGGTGGAGCCCCTGGAGCGGGGCTTCGGCCTGACGCTGGGCAACGCCCTGCGCCGCACGCTGCTCAGCAGCCTGCAGGGCGCGGCCGTGGTTGCCGTCAAGTTCGAGGACGCCCTGCACGAGTTCACGAACATCCCGGGCGTCATGGAGGACGTCAGCGACATCGTCCTGAACTTCAAGCAGATGGTCTGCCGTCTGAACACCGACCTGTCCCACAAGCTCTACCTTGACGTGAACCGCCCCGGTCCCGTGACCGCCGCGGACATCACCGAGGACTCGGCGGTGGAGATCGTGAACCCGGACCTGGTGATCTGCCACCTCAACGAGGGCGCGCACCTCAGGGCCGAGATCCTGGTCAGCGACGGCCGCGGCTTCGTGCTGGCCGAGAACCACGAGCTGACGGACACGTCGATCGGGGTCATCCCGGTGGACGCCATCTTCTGCCCGGTGCGCAAGGTGAACTACCGCATCGAGGACACCCGCGTCGGACAGCGCACGGACTACGATCGCCTGGTGCTCGAGATCGAGACCAACGGCGCGATCTCGCCCGAAGAGGCGCTGGGCTACGCGGCCAAGATCGTCAAGGACCACCTCTACCTCTTCATCAACTTCGATGAGGAGCCCATGGCCGTGGCCGAGGAAGAGGTGGACGAGGAACTCGAGCGCATGCGCGAGCTGCTCAGCCGCAACGTGGAGGAGCTCGAGCTCTCCGTGCGCAGCGCCAACTGCCTGAAGGCGGCCGACATCAAGTCCATCGGCCAGCTGGTGGTGAAGACCGAGAGCGAGATGCTCCAGTACCGCAACTTCGGCCGCAAGAGCCTCAAGGAGATCAGCGAGATCCTCGAGGGCATGGGCCTGCACTGGGGCATGGACGTGAGCGGACTGGTGGCGTCGGTCGAAAAGGAACGCGCCCAGGCCTAGCCGGCCGGGCACAGCACGAGGAAAGAGTCATGCGACATCAAGTCAGAGGCAATCGCCTGAACCGGCCGGCCGATCAGTCCCGCGCGATGCTGCGCAACATGGTCACCAGCCTCTTCGAGCACGAGCGCATCGAGACGACCCTGACCAAGGCCAAGGAGGCGCGCCGCTACGCGGAGCGCATGATCACCTTCGCCAAGCGGGGCGATCTCACGGCGCGGCGGCAGGCGGCGCGCTTCATCATCAAGCCCGTGGTGCTGCAGAAGCTCTTCGACGCCATCGGCCCCCGCTTCGCGGAGCGCCCCGGCGGCTACACCCGCATCATGCGCGCGGGGATCCGCAAGGGCGACGACGCCCAGATGGCCATCCTCGAGCTGGTGGACAGCAACTACAAGCCCAAGGGCAAGAAGAGCGGCAAGACGGACGTCTCCAAGAAGGAGGCCGACGCCAAGCGCAAGAAGGACATGAAGAAGACCGCGGCCCAGCCGCCGGCCTAGGACTTCGTTCCTCGGTAGCTCAATTGGCAGAGCATGCGGCTGTTAACCGCAGGGTTGTAGGTTCAAGTCCTACCCGGGGAGCCTGATCTCGACGACGTGCCCCGTGGCGCCTGGCGCCGCGGGGCATTCGCATTGATGGCCGACGAAGGAGGCAGCGATGCTGAAGACCCTGCGCTGCAACCCCGCGCTCTTCGCGAAGGACCTGCGCGGCAGGGTCTACGTGGTGACGGGCGCCAACTCCGGGTCGGGCCTGGCCACGATGGCGCAGCTCGTCCGTCAGGGCGCGCACGTGGTGGCGGCCTGCCGTCGCGTCGCGGCGGGAGAGGAGGCCGTGCGCGGCCTGTCCGGTCCCGGCACGGCCGAGGTGCTGGCGCTGGACCTGGGCAGCCTCGACTCCGTTCGTCGCTGCGCCCAGGCCGTCCTCGCGCGGCACGCCCGCCTGGACGGCCTGGTGAACAACGCGGGCGTCATGAACACGCCCCGGGGACGCACGGTCGACGGCTTCGAGACCCAGTTCGGCACCAACTACCTCGGCCACTTCCTGCTGACCGAGCTGCTGCTGGAGCGCCTCAAGGCAGGCGCGCCCTCGCGGATCGTCTGCGTGTCCAGCGTGGCGCACGTGGGAATGCGCGGCCGGGGCGGTGAGCTGCACCTGGACGACCTGAACGGCGACCGGCGCCCCTACGACGGCATGGAGGCCTACGCGCAGTCGAAGCTGGCGATCGTCCTGCAGGCCGTCAGCCTGGCGCGGCGGCTGGAGGGCACCGGCGTGACCGCCGTGTCCGTCCACCCCGGATGGATCCGCAGCAACCTGGTGAGCCACACCATGCCGGCCTGGGTGCAGAACGGGCTCCTGCGGCCGCTGAGCCCGTTCCTGGGCATGTTGTCCGCCGAGGACGGCGCCCAGACCACCCTGCACTGCCTGCTGGCCGACGACCTCCCCGCCCACGCCGGCGCTTACTACAGCCAGAACAGCATCCTCTACCCCGACAGGCGCGACCGCCCCGGCGGCTGGCCGATGCCCTCGCCGAACCCCCGGGCCCGCGACGGGGCCCTGGCCGAGGCGCTCTACCAGGCCAGCCGGCGCCTGGTGGGGCTCGGCTGAGCACTTCCGAATCTAACGCAAAATCAAGGGATTGCGATTTGTTCACGTGAACAGCCCGGCCCTTGACATACATAGCACCGCCATGTATGATGCTGCCAGGTAAGGAGCCGCCGTGAACATCGACAAGGACCTCGTCGCCGCCTCGGCCACGCCGCTCGTGCTCGCCATCCTCGGCGAGGGCGAGAGCTACGGCTACGCGATCATCAAGCGCGTGGGGGAGCTGTCGGGTGGCGAACTGGCCTGGACGGACGGCATGGTCTACCCGCTGCTTCACCGCCTCGAGCGCAACGGGCTCGTGGACGCGATCTGGGGCCAGTCCGAGACCGGCCGCCGTCGCAAGTACTACCGGCTGACCCCGGCGGGCGCGGACGAACTCGCCCGCCACCGCGAGCAGTGGCAGGTGGTGGACCGCGCGATGCGGGGCATCTGGCGACTGGAGCTCACATGACCGTGGACGAGCGCATCGACGAGTGGCGGAACCACTTTCGTCGGCGGCAGGCGGTGAGCGCCGCGGACGTCGACGAGATGGAGGACCACCTGCGCAACCAGATCGAGGCGCTGCAGGCGGCGGGGCTGGACGAGTCCGAGGCCTTCCTCGTGGCCGTCAAGCGCCTCGGCGAGCAGGACGCCGTGGCCCTCGAGTTCGCGCGCGAGTACAGCGAGCGCCTGTGGAAGCAGCTCGTGCTCGCCCCCGGGGGCGAGGGGTCGAGCCCCGCCCGCCGCGACGGGGGCGTGGCCCTGCTCTGCGCCGCCGCCGCGGCCGTCGCGATCAAGCTGCCCGAGCTCTTCGGCCACCGCCTCCATGGTCCCCTGGCGGATTCCTCGTACTACCTGCGCAACTTCAGCCTGTTCGTCCTGCCCTTCCTGGCCGCCTTCTTCGCGTGGAAGCGCGGACTCGCCGCGTCGGGCTGGCTGCGCCAGGCCGCGCCCTTCCTGCTGGGCGCGCTGGGCGTCAACCTGCTGCCCTTCGTGCCCAGGGGGCAGACCGAGCAGCTCAGCGCGATCCACCTGCCCATCGCGCTGTGGATGATGATCGCCTTCGCCTACACGGGCGGGGCGTGGCGCCGGCACGAGGGGCGGATGAACTACGTGCGCTTCTCGGGGGAGTGGTTCATCTACCTGGCGCTGATCGCGCTGGGCGGCGGCGTGCTGGTGGGCTTCACCGCCTTCATCTTCCAGGCGATCGGCCTGGACCCGAAGCTGGTGATCAGCGACTGGCTGCTGCCCTGCGGCGTGATGGGCGCGGTGATCGTCGCGGCCTGGCTGGTGGAGGCCAAGCAGAGCGTCATCGAGAACATGGCGCCGGTGCTGACCTGGCTCTTCACGCCGCTCTTCGCGGCGCTGCTGCTGGTCTTCGTGGTGACGATGCTCGTCACGGGCAGCGCGATCCAGGTGGGGCGCGAGGTGCTCATCGGCTTCGACCTGCTGCTCGTCCTCGTGCTGGGGCTGCTGCTCTACTCGATCAGCGCGCGCGACAGCCAGGCGCCGCCGCGTCGCTTCGACCTGCTGCAGCTGCTGCTGGTGGTCTGCGCGCTGCTCGTGGACGTCCTCGCGCTCTGGGCGATCAGCGCGCGCATCTCGGAGTTTGGCGCGAGCCCCAACAAGGCGGCCGCGCTCGGCCTGAACCTGCTCCTGCTGGTGAACCTGGGCGGCAGCGCGGTCCACTACGCCCGCTTCCTGGGGGGCCGCACGCCCTTCCCGCGCCTGGAGCGCTGGCAGACCGCCACCCTGCCCCTCTTCGCCGCCTGGGCCTGGGTCGTGGCGCTGCTCTTTCCGATGCTCTTCGGCTATCGCTAGCGGCCGCGACGGGACCGCGCCACGACGGGCGCGTCCAGGGCGCGCCTGAACAGCCGCTGCGGCTCCTCCCGCGAGCGATCGCCGACGGCCCACACGAAGGCGTCGCCGATCTCGAGCGCCGCCAGCTCCTCGCCGTGCACGACGAGCTCCACGTGCCAGCTCCCGCCGCCGTCGGCGGTGGCCAGCACCGTGGACGTCCCCCCGCCGCGGTCGAAGCCCAGCGCCCAGCCGCGCCGCGCGTCGGCGAAGCGGACCGCCGTGAGGATGCATTCCACGTCCTCCAGCTGCGACTGCCAGCTCGCGCCGCCGTCCGCGCTGTGCAGCAGCACGGCGCGGTGGATGTCGTCGATGCCTCGGGCCGTGGTCACGGTGCCGGCGATCCAGCCGTGGTCGCGGTCGACGAAGTGCAGCGCCGCGAAGTCGGGGACGGCCCCGTCCGCGAGGGCGCCCAGCACGTTCACCGGGCTCCAGCGCCGCCCGCCGTCCGTGGAGTGGAGGACGAGCCCGTGCTTGCCCACCATCCAGCCCTCGTCGAGATCCAGCATGTCGAGGGCGAGGCCGGCCTCGGCCGGCGCGTCCGGGGGGTCGAGGCGGGTCCAGCTCGCCCCCGTGTCCTCGGTGGCGATCACCCCGCCGCGGCCGATCATCCAGCCGTGCTGCAGGTCCACGAAGTCCACGTCGCGCCAGTGCGAGTAGACGGGACCGCGCGCGAGGGTCTGCTGCCAGGTCTCGCCGCCGTCCTCGCTGCGCAGCACCGTGCCCGACTGGCCGGCGGCGACGCCGAAGCGGGGTGTCACGAAGCGCACGGCGTTGAGCGCGATCGACGGCGCCTGGTAGCGAGGCGGGACGACGCCGCCGCGAAAGCGCCAGGTCAGGCCGCCGTCCTCGGTGACGCCCACGACCGCGCCCTTCTCTCCGCCGCCCGCGGCGCCGACCATCCAGCCGTGCTGGTCGTCGACGAAGCTCAGATCGCGAATCGCCGCGTCGGTGCCCAGGGCGATCGCCTGCCAGGGGTTCGCGCCGCCGGGCTTGTCGCCACCGCAGGCGGCGAGGAGCAGCAGGGGGGCGAGGAGGAGTCGCCGCATCAACTCACCGCTCCGCGGAACGCCGCCGTGCGGCCGTGGCCGTCGCAGCAGAGACGGCTGCGAACCCTGGTTGCGCGTGCGGTCATGGCTGCGTCTCCTTCTCCATGCTCGGCTGGAGGATGCTGATGCGGTTGCCCTCCGTGTCCAGGAACGACACGTAGTCGCCGACGCCGGGAATCGCCATCGGCTCGCCGAGGACTTCGCCGCCGGCATCGCGCACGGCAGTCATGGCGCCGGCGATGTCCGCCACGCCGATGACGACCGACGGATGCTGCGCCGGCCAGTCGGGCTTTCTCGGGAAGAGCCCGCCGTTGATGCCTCCCGCCGGCAGCCGGGTGGGCGCGGTGGGATCGACGGTCGTCACCAGCACGTAGTCGCCCATCGCCGGCCCGAGGAACTGGGTGTTCCAGCCGAAGGCCTGGGCGTAGAAGCGCTCGGCGCGCTCGCGATTCGCATAGGGCAGCTCGAAGTGGACGACCGGGTTCATCGCTGGCCTCCCGCGCTCTCGGCCTGCGCTTCGACGTAGCGCGTGAAGTTGTCGAGGATCGCCTGCCAGCCCTGGCGCTGCCTGTCGACGGTGTTCACCTGCTCGGCGTCGAAGGTGGTCACCACCCGGGTCGAGCCGCTGCCCGCCTCGAACACGGTTCTCACCTTGCGCCCATCCCCGAGGGTAAAGGCGAGCGCCTCGCGATCGGCGACTTCGTCATAGACCCCTTCGAAGTCGAAGCCGAAGCTCCCGTCCTTGGCCTCCATGCGCGCGCGGTAGCGGCCGCCGGGCCGCAGGTCGTTCTCCGCGTTCGGGCAGCACCAGTCCTCCGACGCGAAGTTCCACTGCGTGATGTGCTCCGGCTCCGTCCAGCAGAGCCAGACCCGGTCGATCGGGGCTCGCACCAGGCTCTCGATCGTGATTTCACTCATCGCCGTCTCCTCTCATGCTTCGCTCAGTTTGCTCGTGGCGCCGGTGAACAGCAGTTCGACGTAGCGCCGCAGGTGATCCACGCTCTCGATGGCGACGGACACGTCGTCCTTGGCCTTGGCCAGGACGAACGCGCCCTGAAGCACGGCCTGGGTGTGCGCCGCCAGGCTGGCGGCCGTCCAGCCCGCCTCCACCCCGTGGTCGCGCATCGCCTCGGCGATGTCCGCCTCCAGCGTGCCGGCGTGCCCGAAGATGCTCTCGCCGCAGGCCTCGCGGATGCCGGGGTGCAGTCCGTAGGCCTCCTGCACCATGGTGCCCACCACGCAGGTGAACTCGGGGATCCCGCCACGCAGCAGGGAGCGGCGGAAGGCCAGGTAGTCCAGCACGCGGTCCAGCGCCGTCGCGCGGCGGTGATAGGGCGCCGACTCGAACAGCGCGCCCGTCACCGCGGACCAGTGCTCGGCCGCCGCGACGCCCAGCGCCTCCTTGCTCGCGAAGTGGTGGAAGAAGGCGCCCTTGCTGACACCGGCGCGGGCGCAGAGCTCATCCACCGTGGTGGCCGCAAAGCCCTTCTCGCGGATCACCGTGAGGGCCGCGTCGAGGAGCTTGCGCCGGGCTGTCGCTGTCTTGGCCATGCTCGTATCATACCGACTAGTTGGTATGTTGTCAAGCCCAGCGCGCAGCGGGACAATGGGTTCGAGGAAGGCTTGACAATGTCCATAATCAGTCCTAGTCTACTTTCCATGACCAGCGACGGACAGCGCTTGCGCGACCACGGTCTGCAGGTCACGGCCCAACGCCTGGCCGTGCTGCGGGCCGTGTCCGCGTTCCCACATGCCACGGCGGACGCGCTCGTCGAGACGGTGCGGGGAGAGATCGGTTCGATCTCCCGTCAAGCGGTCTACGACGCGCTTCGCGTCCTGGTGGACAAGCGCCTCATCCGCCGGATCCAGCCGGCCGGCTCGGCGGCGCGCTTCGAAGACCGCGTGAACGACAACCACCACCACCTCATCTGCCGCAGCTGCGGCGCGATGGTGGACGTGGACTGCGCGGTCGGAGCGGCGCCGTGCCTGACCGCGAAGGACGATCACGGCTACGCGATCGACGAGGCCGAGGTCGTCTACTGGGGGCGCTGTCCGTCGTGTCAGGAGTAGCGCCCAGCACTCACACGGGACCTTTCACTCAGGAGCAGGAGTTGTCATGACGGATCACAACGCAGACCGAGCAGGCGGGTGCCCGGTGACGGGCGCCAACGCGACCGTCGGGGCCAGGTCGAATCAGGCCTGGTGGCCCGACCAGTTGAACCTGAAGATCCTCCACCAGAACCCGCCGGCGATGAACCCGCTCGGCGCGCGCTTCAACTACGCCAAGGCCTTCAAGTCGCTCAACTACGCGGCGCTCAAGAAGGACCTCGAGACGCTGATGACGGACTCGCAGGACTGGTGGCCCGCCGACTACGGCCACTACGGCGGCCTCTTCATCCGCATGGCCTGGCACAGCGCGGGCACCTACCGCATCGCCGACGGCCGCGGCGGCGCCTCCAGCGGCACGCAGCGCTTCGCGCCGCTGAACAGCTGGCCCGACAACGTCAACCTCGACAAGGCCCGCCGCCTGCTCCAGCCCATCAAGCAGAAGTACGGCAAGAAGATCTCCTGGGCCGACCTGATGATCCTGGCCGGCAACGTGGCGATCGAGTCCATGGGCCTCAAGACCTTCGGCTTCGGCGGCGGTCGCGAGGACGTCTGGGAGCCCGAGGAGGACATCTACTGGGGCCCCGAGACCACCTGGCTCGGCGACGAGCGCTACAAGGGCGAGCGCGAGCTGGACAACCCGCTCGCCGCCGTCCAGATGGGCCTCATCTACGTGAACCCCGAGGGGCCGAACGGCAACCCGGACCCCGTGGCGTCGGGGCGGGACATCCGCGAGACCTTCGCGCGCATGGCGATGAACGACTACGAGACGGTGGCGCTCACCGCCGGCGGCCACACCTTCGGCAAGAGCCATGGCGCGGGGGACGTCGCCCTGGTGGGGCCGGAGCCGGAAGCCGCGCCGATCCAGCAGATGGGCCTCGGCTGGCACAACCGCCACGGCAGCGGCAAGGGCGACGACACCACGGGCAGCGGCCTCGAGGGCTCGTGGACGAGCGACCCCGCGCGCTGGGACCACGAGTACCTGAAGAACCTCTTCGAGTACGAGTGGGAGCTGGTGAGGAGCCCGTCGGGCGCGCAGCAGTGGACGCCCACGGCGGCCTCCATGGCGCGCAAGGCGCCGGCGGCGCACGATGCGTCGCAGCGGCGCCCGCTCATGATGACCACCGCGGACATGGCGCTGCGGATGGATCCCATCTATGCGCCCATCGCGCGGCACTTCATGGAGCACCCCAAGGAGTTCGAGCAGGCCTTCGCGAAGGCCTGGTACAAGCTGACGCACCGCGACATGGGGCCCATCGCGCGCTACCTCGGTCCCGAGGTGCCGTCCGAGGAGCTGATCTGGCAGGACCCCGTCCCCAAGGCCGACTACAAGCCGGTCAGCGCGCGCGATATCGCCGCGCTCAAGAAGCAGATCCTCGCCTCGGGGCTGAGCGTGGGGCAGCTGGTGGCGACGGCCTGGGCGTCCGCGTCCACCTTCCGCAACAGCGACAAGCGGGGCGGCGCCAACGGCGCGCGCATCCGTCTCGCGCCGCAGAAGGACTGGGCAGCGAACGAGCCGGCCCGGACCGCCAAGGTGATCAAGGCGCTGGAGAAGATCCGCAAGGACTTCAACGGCGCGCAGAAGGGCGGCAAGCAGGTCTCGCTGGCGGATCTGATCGTGCTGGGCGGCGGAGCGGCCATCGAGAAGGCCGCCGCCGACGCGGGTCACAAGGTGGAGGTCCCCTTCGCGCCGGGTCGCACCGACACGACGCAGAAGCTGACCGACGCCGAGTCCTTCGCGCCGCTCGAGCCCACGGCGGACGGCTTCCGCAACTACCTCGGTCCGAATCGCCACGCGGGAACGCCCGAGGCGCTGCTCGTGGATCGCGCGCAGCTGCTCGGCCTCAGCGCGCCGGAGATGACGGCCCTGGTCGGCGGCCTGCGCGTCCTGGGCGCGAACCACGGCGAGACCCGTCACGGCGTGTTCACGGACAGCCCGGGCACGCTCACCAACGACTTCTTCCGCGGCGTCCTCGACCTGGACACCGAGTGGAAGCCGGCGGGCGAGCACGTCTACGAGGGACGCGACCGCGCCACCGGCAAGGTCAAGTGGTCGGGCACCCGCGTGGACCTGGTCTTCGGCTCCAACTCGCAGCTCCGCGCCGTGTCGGAGGTCTACGGCGCCAGGGACGGCGAGAAGCTCTTCGTGAAGGACTTCGTGGCGGCCTGGACCAAGGTGATGAACGCGGACCGCTTCGATCTCGCCTGAGTGCAGCGGGGCCCGGGCGGCGACGCCCGGGCCTCTCCTATTCCGGCGGCAGCGTGTAGACGTAGAGGTCGAAGTTGCCGAAGCGGTGCGACCCGAAGACAACCCGGTCGGCCGTGGGCGACCAGCGCGGGCCGCCCTCCGAGCTAGGTGAGCCGTAGAGCAGACTCGCGTTCGTGCCGTCGGGGTCGATGGTCCAGAGGTCGCCGAGGCCGTCGCCCGACACGTAGACGATCTTCCCGTTCACACCCCAGTCCCCGGTCCCGCGAAAGGTCTCGGGGGTGTTCAGCAGGGTGTAGCTCCCGTCCAGGATGTCGCCGACGTAGAGGTAGGGGACCTGGCCGTTGTAGCTCCCGTAGACGATGTGCCGGCCGTCGAGGGGATCGAAGCGGGGATTGAATCCCGCGCCGAAGATCGAGATCGGAACCGAGCCTCCCAGGCGGATGATGGGGCGGCCGAGCTCGTCCTCGGAGCTCCAGGCGATGTTGACGCCGAGGTCCACGTCACGCGACCAGGCCGGCGTGCGATCGAGGACGCCCTGCGTGGCGAAGTTCGGATCCACGGCCTCCACCAGGCCGAAGCCCGCGACCCAGATGTCGTAGTCGCCGTCCAGGTTGCCGTTCTCGGTGCCGTCGCGGCCGAAGGCGATCTGCCCGGTGTTGCTCCAGATGTCCGGCCAGTTCTCGTTGTAGCTGGTGTTCGTCACCCGGACCGGCGCTCCGCCCCGCGAAGGCACGCGCCAGATGTCGTATTGATTCGGCGGGCTCTCGCCGGCGCCCATGCGCCGGGTGTAGTAGATCCACTCGCCGTCCGGCGACCAGGTGGCTTCGCCCGCGCCGGTGCCGCCCACGTAGTTCGTCAGCTGGATCACGCCGGGCTCCCAGGCGCCCATGCTGCCCGCGTCCGTGGACTCGCCGCCGATCGTGAGCTGCACGGGGACCCAGTTGCCGACGATCCCGTCCGGCATGACGAAGTCGATCCGCGTATCGCTCCAGTCCTCGATCACCGCCTCCACCCCGCCCACGCTGACCTGGCCCTGGGGCTGGGCGCGGGTGTCGCCGAAGCCGCTGCCCTCGATGCGCACCGCCTCGCCGGGGCCGGCGCCGGCCGGGTAGAGGGCCGTGACCACGGGGTCGCCGGCGTCGCCGGGCTTGGCGGGGTCGGAGCTGGAGCCGCAGCCCGCGCACACCGCGGCGAGGCAGAGCAGGAGCGTGAGGGGGGGCAGACGCATGGCGTCTCCTTTCCGTCGGCTGCGGAGTGAGACGCCTGCGGGCGGCGAAAGATCACAGCGCGATCAGGGCGACGCTTCCTGCCGGTCCGTCACGAAGGCCTCGAGCGCGTAGCCGCCGTCGCGCAGGACGGCCTCGACGCGCTCCCGATCCGCTGCCTCCAGCGCCGGGGTCCACGACAGCACCCAGCCGTACTTGCGGTCGGGCGTGCCGACCACGGCCCAGCGGTAGTCCGGATCGAGGCCGATGATCCAGTAGTCGCCCCAGAACGGCCGCCAGCCCAGGAAGCTGACGAAGCTCACCCGCAGCTTCGCGTTGCTCTCGCGGTCCACGATCTCCGCCACGCCCCCGGCTTCGTCGAGCTCGCCGTCTTCCTTGACGCAGCGATTCACCACGCGCAGCCGGCCGTCCTCCTGCAGCGCGTACTCGGCGCTGCTGCAGCAGGCGCACTGCTTCTGGAAGCGATTGGGGATGTGCGCGACCTCGTACCAGCGGCCGAGGTAGCGGTCCAGGTCCACGTGGTCCACCGTCCGCAGGGGAGGCGGCGCGTCCTGGGCGGCGGCGACGGCCGGCAGCAGGGCCAGCAGCAGGAGCAGCGTACGGCGCACGATCACGCTCCGGTCAGCAGGCCCAGGTGGACGAGCGCGTCCCCCTGGCCCACCAGCGGGTTCAGGTTGAGGCCGATGACCACGCCGTCCTCGCGCGCGCGCACGGGGTTGCTGGCCACGCCGAAGGGGTCGTTGATCTTGCCGACGAGGTCGCCCTTGGCCACGCGGGCCCCCAGCGTGGTGCGGGCCCTGAACAGCCCGCTGCGCCGCGCGCGCAGCCAGGTGGCGGCGGCGACCTCGAGGCTGGGCCGTTCGGCGGCGGGCGGCGCGGCCTCGGGGGTCATCTCCAGCGCGGACAGGGTGCGCAGCACGCCCGCGACGCCCATCTCGATGGCGTCTTCGTCGAAGCGCAGGGCCTCGCCCGCCTCGTAGAGCAGGCTGTGGATGCCCTGGCGGTTCGTGGTGGCGCGCAGCGAGCCCGCCGGCGGCTTGCCGTTCATCATGACCGGGGCCGCGAAGGCCTCGGCGCAGCGGCGGGTCTCGGGGTCGTCCAGGTCGGCGCGGATCTGCGGCAGGTTGGTCCGGCCGTCCGAGCCCGTGTGCAGATCGATCCCGAAGTCGCAGCGCTCCACGATGTCGGTGAGGAAGATGTTCGCCAGCCGCGCGGCCAGCGACCCCTTGGGAGAGCCGGGAAAGCTGCGGTTCAGGTCGCGCCGGTCGGGCAGGTAGCGCGAGCCGCCCATGGCGCCGAAGACGTTCACGAAGGGCACGGCGATCAGGGTGCCGGCGAGCAGGCGCGGATCGAGCTCCCGCAGCACGCGGCGGATGATCTCCACGCCGCCGAGCTCGTCGCCGTGGACGGCGGCGCTGATCCAGACCACGCGGCCCGGCCGCCGGCCGTGCAGCACCTTCGCGCGCAGTCGGAGCCAGGTCAGCGGGTCGGTGGGGATGCGCGCCACGGGGAGCTCGCAGAGCTTGGCCTTGCCGGCGGCGACGTGCTCGCCGCCCAGGGAGAACGCCGGGCGTCCCTTCATGCCTTCCCCTTTCCGCGCCCGCGCTTCTTCGGCGGCGCGAAGGGGATCAGCTCCTTGAGGGCGCTGCGCTTGCCGTAGCAGGTCAGCATGTCGCCGGGCAGGATCGTGGTGGCGCCGCGCGGGGCGGGCAGCAGCAGCCCGCCGCGGCGGATGGACAGCACCAGCACCTCCATGTCCGAGAGGTGCAGCTCGCGCAGGGTCTTCCAGGCGAGGATCGACGCCTCCGTCACCGGCAGCTCGGCCACCGAGTAGCCCTGGCCCAGCGAGAGCTGCTGGCGCAGGTCCACCTCGGGCAGGTGCGCCTGCTCTTCGAGGTGCTCCACGATGGCGCCGGCCACGTCCACGCCCGTGGCGGTCTCGATGCCCTCGAGCCCCGGCGAGGAGTTCACCTCCAGGACCTGGGGGCCGTCCGCCCCCTCGAGGATGTCCACGCCAGCCACGCGCAGGCCCAGGATGCGCGCGGCCTTGACCGCGGTGCGCTCGTAGATGTCGTCGAGCGCCACCGGCTCCGCCTTGCCGCCGCGGTGGATGTTGCTGCGAAACTCCTGCCCCTGCGCGCGCCGGCGCATGGCGGCCACCACGCGCCCGCCCACCACGATCGCCCGGATGTCCCGCCCCTTGCTCTCGGCCACGAACTTCTGGATCAGGACGTTCTGCTTCGTCACCTGCAGCATGTGGACGATCGCCTCGGCCAGCTTCTCCGACTCGGCCAGCACCACCCCGATGCCCTGCGTGCCCTCCAGCAGCTTCACGATCACCGGCGCGCCGCCCACTCGGGCGATGGCGTCGAGGACGTCGCCGCGGTCGCGCACGAAGGCCGAGGGGGGGATGCCGATGTCGTGCCGGCTCAGGATCTGCATGGCCCGCAGCTTGTCGCGGCTCATGGCGATGCCCGTGGCCGGCGTGAGCGCGAGGACGCCCATCTGCTCGAACTGGCGCACCACGGCGTTGCCGAAGAAGGTGACGGACGCGCCGATCCGCGGAATCACCGCGTCGTAGCGGGGGATCGGCTTGCCGGCGTAGAAGAGCCGGGGCGTCTCCTCCTCGACGTAGATGGAGAAGCGCAGGGTGTCGTGCACGCGCACGGTGTGGCCCCGGGACGCGGCGGCCTCCCGCAGCCGACGGGTGCTGTAGGAGCGGGGCGCGCGGGAGAGGATGGCGATCTTCATGGCGTGTCCTTGCTGGCGGGCCGGCGCTTGCGCTTGCGGCGCGCCGGCTTGACGAAGAGGTAGCGGCGACCCGGGTCCACGTGGAAGTCTCCCTGCAGCGCCAGACGTCCCAGCAGCATGCGCGAGAGCATCCGGCGGCGGCGGACCAGCCCGATCTCGATCTCCTTGTCGACCCCCGCCACCTGGATGTGCGCGCGCACGATCAGGCGGTCGTGCGCGTGGCCGAGGCTGGAGCGGATGCGCACGCGGCGGCTCACGGCGGTCTCCACGGCGGGGCTGAGCAGCTCGCCGGCGCGGTCGAGCGCCACGTGGAAGCGCACGCGGCCGTCCGGCAGCTCCTCGATCTGGGACACGTCGATGGCGCTGCTGCGCGCGCCCGTGTCCACCTTGGCCTCGATGGCCTCGATGCCCCAGTCGGGGATGGCCACGATCTCGCGCCAGCCGATGAGGCGCGGGGCGTCGTCCTTGGGCGCTTCGTCCATGGTCACCACCGTGGGGGAGAGGTGCCGTCGATTTGAGCATAGGCCGCGGCGGCCTCTCAAGGCGGAAATCCGCCGCCTGCGTCCTTGCCGAGGAGCGCGCGGCCGGGCACCATGGCGGGGGCGCGGTCCGGGTCCGCGTCGCCGACCCGCCAGGAGGCCCCGTGCGCATCCACACGCTCGATCGTTCGCTGGTGCTGCCCCAGCCGGTGGAGACGGTCTTCGCCTTCTTCGCCGACGCGCGCAACCTGGAGGCCATCACGCCGCCCTGGCTGCGCTTCCGCGTGCTGGACCCGGCGCCGATCCGCATGGAGACGGGCGCGCGCATCCACTATCGGCTGCGGGTCCACGGCCTTCCGCTGCGCTGGGAGAGCGAGATCACGGTCTGGGAGCCGCCGCTGCGCTTCGTGGACGTCCAGCGCCGCGGGCCCTACCGGCTCTGGGAGCACGAGCACTGCTTCGAGCCCTGCGCGGAGGGCACCCGCGTCCTCGACCACGTCGACTACGCGGTGCCGGGCGGCGCGCTCGTCCACCGGCTGCTGGTGGCGCGGGACGTGAACGCCATCTTCGACTACCGCGGCCGGGTCCTGGCCCAGCGTTTCGCGGCCGGGGGCTGAGATCACCGCTTCGCGTTCTGCGCCCCTGCTGCTAGGCTGTCGCCGAGGGAGGTCGGCATGGCGAAGAAGAAGAACGACCAGGGCTCGGGGCCGGAGACCATCGACACGGCCTTCTACGAGGCCGAGCTCTACCGGCTGCAGGTGGAGCTGGTGAAGCTGCAGGAGTGGATCAAGGCGCGGGGCAAGCGCGTGGTGGTGATCTTCGAGGGGCGCGACGCCGCCGGCAAGGGGGGCGTCATCACGCGCATCACCGAGGCGCTCAATCCGCGCATCTGCCGGGTGGTGGCCCTGGGCGTGCCCACCGAGCGCGAGCGGGGGCAGTGGTACTTCCAGCGCTACGTCGCCCAGCTGCCGGCCGCCGGCGAGCTGGTGCTCTTCGACCGCTCCTGGTACAACCGCGCCGGCGTGGAGCGGGTCATGGGCTTCTGCAGCGACGACGAGGTCCGCGAGTTCTACCGCAGCTGCCCGGAGTTCGAGCGCATGCTGGTGCGCGCGGGCACCCGCCTGATCAAGTACTGGTTCTCCATCAGCGACGACGAGCAGGAGCGCCGCTTCCAGGACCGCGCCAAGGACCCCGTCAAGCGCTGGAAGCTCAGCGCGATGGACCTGGAGTCCCGCCACTACTGGGAGGAGTACTCCCGCGCGAAGGACGAGATGTTCGCCGTGACGGACATCAAGCAGGCGCCCTGGTACGTGGTGAACGCGGACGTCAAGAAGCGCGCGCGGCTGAACACCATCCACCATCTGCTCAGCCTCTTCGACTACGAGGACCTGACGCCCGGCCGCATCCGCCTGCCCAAGCGCAGCAAGCCGTCGGGCTACGTGCGCCCGCCGCTGAGCGACCAGACCTTCGTCCCCGAGATCTACTGAGCCCGGGGCGACTCGCCGGTCGTGAGGGTGAAGCCCACGGTCCGCAGCTGGTCGCGCTCGCGCTGGAGATCGGCGCGCGTCAGGGGGTGGCGCCGCAGCCAGCCCGACGGGAAGCGCAGGGCGAGGCTGGTCTCGCCGGCCTTCACCCGCAGCGCGGGCAGCGGCTCGGGCTGGCGGCTGCGGTAGAGCAGCACGGCCAGGCGCAGGAGGATGCAGAGGCGCAGGCCCTCGTCCTGCCAGCTGGCGGGCAGGCCCGCGAAGAACTCCCGCAGCAGTCGACGGCGCTGCCCGCGCAGCATGGCCGCCAGCAGCGCCTGGCCCTCGGCGGAAAAGCCGGGCAACTCGCCGTTGGCCACGAGATAGGCCCCGTGGCGGTGGTAGTTGGAGTAGGCGACGGCCAGGCCGATCTCGTGCAGCGCCGCCGCCCAGCTCAGCAGGCGCCGGCTGCGCTCGGGCTCCAGCCCCCAGGGGACGGCCACGGCCTCCAGCAGCGCGTGGCAGGCGCTCTCCACGCGCTGCGACTGCTCCTGGTCCACGTGGTACTGCTCCACGAGCCGGCGGATGCTGCGATCCCGCGCGTCGCGGTGGTGGATGCGGCCGATGAGATCGTAGAGCACGCCCTCGCGCAGCGCCCCGGCCGACGGGCGCATGCTCTCGATGCGCAGGCTGCCGAAGCAGGCCATCAGCACGGCCAGGCCGCCGGGCAGCACCGCCCAGCGGTCGGGCCGCACCGCCTCGCTCTCGGGGCTCTCGGCCGCCAGGGCCGCCGTGGAGCCGTGGGCGAGCATCTCGTCCCGCAGGCGCTCGAGGCCCTCCCGCGTGATCAGCGGCCCGCCCCAGCCGCGGGCCGAGAGGATCTGGGCGATGGCGTTGATGGTCCCGCTCGACCCCAGGCACGAGACCCAGCCCAGCTTGCGCAGCGCCTCGCGGATGGGCCGCAGCTCCAGCGCGGCCGCGGTCTCGGCGGCGCGGAAGCGCTCGGCCTTGAGCGCGCCGTCGGGAAAGTGTCGCGCCGTCACGCTGACGCAGCCCAGCTGCTGGCTGAAGCCCACGAGGCTCTCGATGCCCTCGCCGATGATCAGCTCGGTGCTGCCGCCGCCGATGTCCACCACCAGGCGGCGCCGGGTCTCGAAGGGCGAGGTCTGCGCCACGCCCAGGTAGATGAGCCGCGCCTCCTCGTGCCCCGACAGCACCTCGATGGGCAGGCCCAGCGCGGCCTCGGCCGCGGCGCGGAAGGCGGCGGCGTCCCGCGCGCGGCGGAAGGTGTTGGTGCCCACCGCGCGCAGGAACCGGGGGTCCAGCGGACGCAGGCGCTGGCCGAACTGCTCGAGGCAGGCCAGCGCGCGGGCCTGGGAGTCGGGGGAGAGGTGCCGGTCGGCGTCCAGGCCCTCGGCCAGGCGCACGGGTTCGCGGAGGCGGTCCAGGACCTCCAGGTCGTAGCCCACGAAGCGGGCGATCACCATGTGGAAGCTGTTCGAGCCCAGGTCGACGGCGGCCACCGTCGGCACCTGGCCGGGCTCCCGGCGCGCGCCCGGGCCGTCGTAGGGGACGGGGTCGCGCTCCGCGTCCACGGGCTAGCGCCGCCCGAGCTGGCGCAGCTGGCTCGGGGCGAAGAGCCAGCGCAGCTCCCCCGCGTGCCCGCGGCTGCGGGCCACCAGCGCCGCGCCGGACTTCTTGAGGACGGTGAAGGGCTCGTCCACGCCCACCGCCGCGGCCAGGAGCAGGTCGAGATGGGGCCGGTGGCCCACCAGAACGTGAAGGCCGGGGCCGAGGGCGTCGGCCTTGGCGAGGGCCAGCTCCGGGTCCACCCAGTAGGCGAGTTCGGGCCACTCCTTCACGGCCCGCGGGTCGCCGCAGAGCACGTCCGCGGCGATCGAGGCCGTCTGGAGGGCGCGCAGCAGGGGACTCGCGTAGACGCCGGCCGGCTCGACCCCCAGGGCGCGCAGCCCCAGGGCGCAGTCGCGGGTGCGCCGCTCGCCCTCCGCGGTGAGCTGGCGCTGTTCCTCGGGGGGGCAGTCGGGGTCGTCGCGGTCGATGGCGATGCCGTGGCGCAGGAGCAGGAGTTCCATGGACGCTCCCTGGTTTTCGGGCTGCCCCACTCTAGCACGGCGCGGCGGCCCCGGGCAGGGGAAAGCAGGAAGGCGTGACAAGCGCGCCGGATGTGCCTAGAGTTGGGGGGGACGACGGGAGGTGACCATGGGGACCGACGCTCTCGGACCGCGGCTGGCGAGCCTGCGCCCCTCCCTCGAGGAGCGCTGCCGCGCGCTGGATCTCGACTTCACGCTGACGCAGCCACCGGGCGCCGTGCAGCTCGCGCCGGCCGCGGGCGACGCGCTCGGGGGCGGGCTCGAGGCCGCGCTGGCGGCCCTGCCGCGGCGCGCCGCCCATCGCACGGGCCGGGGACGTCTCGCGCTCGGCCTGGCGCTGACGCCGGCGGCCCAGCTCCGCGTGCTGCTCGAGGACGACCGCCCCGGCCTCCCCGTCCGCAGCCAGGGCGAGCTCTTCGCGGGACTCGAGGCCGACCCGCCCGCGCTTCCCGCCGACGACCTGCTGGGCCTCGGCCCGCTCAGCGCCGCCCTGGCGCCCCTGGGGCAGCGGCCGGACTTCCTCAGCAGCGCCCTCGGCAGCCTGCTCTGGTGGGACCTGCCCGTCGACCTCGAGGGTGCGGACGCAGGTCCGCGCGCGGCCGGCGCGGCGCCGCCGGGCTGGAGTCGACAGGCCGTCCTCGACCGGGCGGACCTCCTGCGGCGCCTGGGCGGCAACGCGGGGATCGCGGAGCGGGTGATCGCCGTCTTCCGGGAGGACGCGCCGGAGCAGCTCGCGTCGCTGCGCAAGGCGAAGGACCTGGAGACCCTGCGGCGGCTCTGTCACGGCCTCAAGGGGGCCGCGCGGAACGTCGGCGGGCTGATGCTCTCCGAGGTGGCGCGGGCGGGCGAGTGGGAGGCGTCGCGCGGGCGCGCGGACCGGGTGGCGGCCATCCTGCCGCGGCTGGACTGGGAGTTCGCGCGCCTGGAGGCGGCCTGGGAGCGCGGTCCCGTCACCCGGGGTTCGGACTAGAGCGACGAGGCCGCCGAGGGCTCGCCCGCGGCGCGCCGGCGGCGGGCGTCGCGCCAGCGCTGCCAGCGGTCCCCGAGGCCGAGCACGGGCCAGGCCAGCCAGCGCACGAAGAAGTAGTAGAGCGCCGGCATCATGAGCAGCAGCAGCACCGTGCTCGAGGCCAGTCCGCCGATCGACGAGAGCGCCAGGTTCTCCCAGATGTCCTTGGACTCGTTGTCCTGGAAGTGGATCAGGAGCGGCGCCAGACCCACGATGGTCGTGAGGCTGGTGAGCAGGATCGAGCGCAGGCGGATCCGCGTGCCCCGGTCCACGGCGCGGCGCAGCAGGTGGCGTCCCTCCTTGCGGGGCAGGTGCCGCAGGTCGCTGCCGCCGAGCTGGGCGCGCTGGCCGTCGAAGAGCGCTGCCTCCGCGCCGGGGTCGCCGCCGCGCAGGGCCTTGAGCGTGAGCGCCGCCTCCTCGCGGTAGCGGCTCACGAGCAGGATGGCGTTGTTCACGACGATTCCGAAGAGCAGCACGAGGCCGATCTGCGCCGACGAGTCGAACTCCGAGTGCGTCAGCCAGAAGATCAGCACGACGCCGACCATGGCCATGGGCAGCGAGAACAGCACCAGCAACGGCAGGCTCAGGCTCTCGAAGAGCGCGGCCAGCACGATGAAGATGAACACCGCCGCCAGCACCGCCATGAGCTTGAGCTGTCCCTCCTCCTCGTCGGTGAGGAACTCGCGCTCGGCCTCCTCGGCGTGGTAGCCGTAGGGGAGGTCCATGCCCTCCAGGGTGTTCTGGATCGTGGCCCGGCGCATGCGGTCGGTGCCCACGTACTCCCAGTTCAGGTTGATGGTGTAGCGCTGGTTCTCGCGCACCACCGTGCCCGCCGTGGGCACCTCCTCGATCGCGATGAGCTGGTCCAGCCGCACCTGTCCGCCACCGGGGAGCGGGACCAGCGTGCCCAGCAGATCGGCGTACTCGATGGTCTCCGCGCCCGCGTAGCTGAACTGCACGCGCTCCTGCTTGCCGTCGATGCGCATCTGCGTGGGGGTGTCCACGCGCAGCAGCAGGCGCAGCTGCAGCACCACGTCCAGCACGCTGAGCCCGCGGTCCGCCAGCTCCGCGCGATTCAGGGTGATGACGGTCTCGTCCTGCAGGCCGCGGTCGAAGCGGCGGCCGCTGGTGATGCGGGCCTTCCGCACGCGCCGGTTGCGCTCGAGCCGGGCCAGGGTCTTCTCGCCGATCTCGCTCAGCGTCTTCGAGTTGTAGCCCGACACCTCGATCGTGGAGTTGAACGACGAGCCGCCGAAGGAGCCCTTGAAGTAGGGCGTGTCGGAGAAGCCCGAGAGGAAGATGGAGCTGCCGCCCGTCCGGTCGGCCACCTCGATGAGCCGGTCGCGGAACATGATCGGCACCTCGGTGGCCCGGAGGCTGTCCTCGAAGGTGACGCTCAAGGTGGCCTGGTTGCCGAAGGAGTTGGCCTGGACGCGCGCGCCGGGGGGCACGGGCAGGAGCTGCTCCTCGAAGCCGCGCAGGATCTCGGCCGTGTAGCGCAGGTCGGTGCCGGCGGGCATCTGCAGGTAGAGGAAGAGCTGCTCGCGGTCGCGCATGCGGAAGAAGCCGCCCTTGATGACGCGGTTCTTGTAGACGTCCAGGCCCGTCCACAGGCAGAGCGCCACCAGGCCCGGCAGCAGGATCCACCAGAGCCGCTGCGTCCAGTGGACGAACTTCTCGAAGCGCCGCGGCGCCTCGTCCAGGTCGGGCAGCTCCTCGACGTAGGCCTCCAGCGCGTCCTCGTCCTCCAGCTCGCGATCGCCCGCCTGCTCGCGCTTGACCAGGGGCCCCGCCCAGGCCTGCTTGAGCACCACCGGGATCCAGCCGAAGGCGACGAAGAGCGAGGACATCAGGGCGGTGGCCACGGCGATGGCCAAGGGCACGTAGTAGAGCGAGAGGCGTCCCGACAGGAAGATGAAGGAGACGAAGGCCACCAGCGTGGTCAGCGTGGTGGCGAGGATGGGAAAGACCACCTCGTTCGTCCCCGCGAGGATGCTGCGCGTGGTCACGGCGAGCTTGGCGCGGCGGGTGAGCTGGCTCCAGCCGTCCTTGCGCAGGTTCTCCAGCCGGCGGTGCACGGAGTCCAGCACCAGGATGCTGTTGTCCAGCAGCAGGCCGAAGCTCACCGTCAGCCCGCTGATGGTGATGAAGTTCACCGAGAGCTTGAGGAAGTAGAAGAAGCTCAGGCTGATCAGGATGGCGAAGAAGATCGAACCCGTCACGATTGCGGTGAGCTTGACCTGGCGGAGGCTGATGGCCATGAGCAGGAAGAGCAGGCCCAGGATGACCAGGCTGCGATAGACCAGCTCCCAGAGCTTCTTCTCGAGATCCTCGCCCTGGTCGGACTCCACGTGGAAGTGCGCCTCGAAGGGCAGCGTGGCCTCGATGCCCGGCAGGGCGTCGCGCAACGCCTTGCTCACGGCCACGGTGTTGGCGCCGGAGCTCTTGTCCACCACGAGCTGCACCACGTTCTGGCCGTTGGCGCGCACGATGTTCAGCGGGTCCTCGTGTCCCGCCTCCAGCGTGGCCACCTCGCCCAGCCGGAAGATGCGCCCGGCGCGCCGCGCCACCTCGGCCTTCTCCAGCCGCAGCATGTCCAGCGGCTCGCGCAGGGAGATGGACTTCTCGAGGCCGTCGTCGTGGATCACCCCGGCGGCCGCGACCGCGTCCATGGCGCGGATCGCCTGCATGACCTGGTCGACGCTGAGGCCGTAGAGGTCCAGCTTGCGCTTGTCGAAGAGGATCTTCACCACCGGCCGCGAACCGCCTTGGATCGACGCGTCGGCCACGCCCTCGATGCCCAGGATGCGCGGCAGGACCCAGTCCTCCGCGCGCTGGCGCAGCGCGTTGGGCGGCAGCGGCGACTGGATGCTGGCGGCGAAGAACTGCTCGGTGCGGAAGTCCTCGGGCACGTAGGGCAGCACCTGGGGCGGCTGCGCGCCCAGGGGCAGATCGCGCCGCAGCGCGCCGAGCTGCTCGTTGATGTCCAGCTCGGCGAAGTCCAGGTTGACGTCCCGCCGGAAGGAGATCTCCACGCTGGAGCGGCCGGGCCGGCTCTCGGAGCGCACCGACTCCACCCCGTGCACCCGCCGCACCGCCTCTTCGATGGGCAGCGTCAGCGAGCGCTGGATCGCCTGCGGCGAGGCGCCGTTCCAGCTCGTCACCACGGAGATGGACGGCAGGTCCACCTCGGGCATGGCCTCGATCTTGAGCTTGGGCAGCGCGTAGAGACCCGTCACCACGAAGACGGTGAAGACCATCCAGGTGGTGACGGGCCGCCGCAGGAAGGGCCCGGTCACGGCCGCGCCTCCACGTCCTCGCGGCGCAGCTTGTGGGCGAGCATGTAGAAGAGCGGCGTGTAGAAGAGCGTGAGGGCGGTGGTGAGCGTGAGGCCGCCGATGATCGTCACCGCCAGCGGGCGCTGCAGCTGCTCGCCGCTGCCCATGCCGATGCCCATGGGCAGCATGGCCAGCACGGTGGTGACGCTCGTCATCAGGATCGGCCGCATGCGCAGCCGGCTGGCCTCGTAGATGGCCGCCATGCCGGCCATGCCCTCCTCGCGCAGGCGGCGGATGGTGTCCACCTTCACGATGGCGTCGTTCACGGCGATGCCCAGCAGCGCCAGCACGCCGATCAGCGAGAGGATGTTGATGCTGTTGCCGGTGATGCCGATGGCGATGATCGAGCCCGCCAGGCCGATGGGCAGCACCGCGGCGATGAGCAGCGGATCGAGGAAGGACTCGAACTGCGCCGCGAGGATCATGTAGACGAGCAGCACGGCCAGCACCATCGCCCAGCCCAGGGCGCGGAAGCTGTCGCGCATGGCCTGCTGCTCGCCGGCCTCGATGAGCTGCACGCCCTCGGGCAGCTCCAGTGCGTCGATGCGCTGGTGGACGTCGCGCCAGACGTCGTCCAGGTCGCGGCCCGCCAGCTGCCCGCTCAGCGTGACCATGCGGCGCTGGTTGTTGCGCAGCAGCTCGCGCAGGGGACGCTCCTCCTCCAGGTGGATCAGCTCGCCCAGGGGCACCGACTTGCCGCCGGGCAGCTCCACCGAGGCCGTCAGCGCCTCGCGCAGGTCGCGGCGCCGCTCGCGGGGCAGGCGCACGGCGATGTCCACGCGCTGGTCCACCTCGTTGAAGGTGGTGGCCACGACGCCGTCCACGCGGTTGCGCAGCTCGCGGGACACCAGGTCAGCGCTCAGGCCGCGGCGCAGGACCTCCTCGCGGTCGATGGTGGCCACGAGGTTGGGCGTGCCGAGCACGCGGTCCACCTTCAGCTCCACGAGCCCGGGCACCGTGGAAAGGGCGGGCATGAGGTCCTCGGCGGTGCGGGCGGCCACCGTTGCGTCCTCGGCGATGACGCCCAGGTTGAAGGGCGCGCCCTCCTTGCCGAGGATCTCGTTCAGGCCGACGCTCTCCTCCTGGAAGCTGCTGCGCACGCCGGGGATGGGGGCGATGTAGCCCTGCACGGCGGCCTGCAGGCGACCGAAGTCCTTGCGGTAGCTGCGGCCCGGTTTGAGCACGATGCGCTGCCGCACCGTGTGCGGGGCGGTGTACTCGTTCAGCGAGGCGAGCGTGTTCTCCGTGCGCCCCACCTGAGAGAAGACCGCGGCGACGGCTGGGTCGTCCTCCAGCCAGCTGCCCAGCCGTTCGCTGAAGGCCTGGGTCTCCTCGAGCGAGGTGCCCGGGGTCAGCTCGATCTCCAGGCCGATGTCGCCCACGGTGCTGGCCGGCATGAAGCTGCGGTGGAGCTCGAGGCCCCAGACGCCGCAGGCGGCCAGGCCCAGCACGAGCACCGTCAGCAGGAGGGCCGGGCGGGCCAGCGCCCGTTCGAGCAGCCGATGGTAGCCGTCGTGGAGGCGATCGAGTCCGGCCTGAAAGGCGCGGAAGAGGCCCCGCGGCGGTCCGAGACGCGCGGCGAGGATGCGCGCGGCGAGCGTGGGCTGCAGGAGCAGCGCCACGGCGATGGAGATGAGCAGCGAGAAGGTCACCGTGAGCGCCTGGTCGCGGAAGAAGGCGCCGGCGATGCCGGGGACGTAGACCACCGGGAAGAACACGGCGATGGTGGTGAGCGTGGCCGCCATCACGGGGCGCGCCATCTCGCTGGTGCCGCTGGCGGAGGCCGCGGCCACCAGACGCTTGCGCTCCATGCCCTCGGCGCGTGCCGTGGCGGGATCGCGGTCCAGGTGCCGCCGGATGTTCTCCAGCACCACGATGGCGTTGTCCACCAGCATGCCCGCGGCCAGGGACAGGCCGCCCAGGCTCATGAGGTTGAGCTTCACCTTGCCGAAGTAGAGCAGCGCGAAGGTGATCATGATGGAGATGGGAATCGCGAGTCCCACCACCACCGGGCTGCGGAAGTCGCTCAGGAAGAGGAACAGGACGAGGAAGGCCAACCCGGCGCCCAGCAGCAGCGACTGCGCCAGGCCCACGAAGGAGGCGCGGACGAAGTCCGCGTCGCGCGTCACGAAGGCGTACTTGAAGTCGGCGTAGCTGTCCTGCAGCACGCCCAGCGCCTCGTCCACCTTCGCGGCCACCTGCAGGGTGTTGGCCTCGGGCTCCTTGTAGAGCAGCACGGAGACCACCTGCTTGCCGCCCAGCAGCGTGACGCCGTCCGGGTCCTTGACGCCCTGGTAGACGCGGGCCACGTCGCCGATGCGCACGGTGTTGCCGCCCACGCTGGCGACGTCCGTGTCGCGGATCTGATCCAGGTCGCCGTACTCGCCGGCGATGCGCAGGCTCAGGGTCAGGGGACCCTGGCGCACCTGGCCGCCGGGAAAGCTGATGTTGCTGCGGGCCAGCGCCGCGCGCAGGTCCTCGAGCTCGAGGCCGAAGAGCGCGAGGCGGTCGGGATCGGGCTCCACGAGGATCTCGCGCTCGGCCGCGCCCACCACCTCGGCCTGGCTGAGGCCGTCCACCTGCTCCAGGGCGGGCTTGACCACCTCGCGGGCGAAGTCGCTGAGCTGCTCCAGGCGGCCCTCGCCCTCGAGCACCAGCACGCTCACGGGCCGCCCGGTGGGATCCCAGCGCAGGATGAGGGGGCGCTCGGCGGCGTCGGGGAAGTCGTCGCGATAGGCGACGCGATCCACGGCTTCTCTGAGATGCAGGTTGGCGAAGTCCATCTGCGTGCCCCACTCGTACTCCACCGTGACCGCGCTGATGCCCTCGCGCGTGCGCGACTTCACCGAGCGCACGCCGGGCAGCGCCGTGATGACCTCCTCCAGCGGCTGCGTGACGAGCCGCTCCAGCTCGCCCGCGGGGACGTCCGCGTAGTTGGTGATCACCGTGAGGCGGGGGTAGTTGATGGCGGGCAGCAGGTCCACGGGCAGGCGCCGATAGCTGAGCGCGCCGATCAGGACCAGCGCCAGGAAGAACATGCTGATCGCGACCGGCCTGCCGATGGCGCCGCGGATCACGGCGTGCCGTCCGCCGCGTCGAGCTTCCAGGGGCTCTTCGGATGCAGCGTGCGCTTGATCTTGACCTTGGCGCCGTGCGTCAGCGTGAGGTGATCCGACACCACCACGGGGTCGCCGGGCTCCAGGCTGCCGCCCTGCAGCACGCGCTTGATCTCCACGAACTGCTCGTTGCGCTCGCCCAGCTCGACGTAGAGCCACTGGGTCAGGCCGTCGGCCACCTTGAAGACCAGGGGACGGCCGTCGCGCGTGAGGACCGCCTCGCGCGGCACGAGCAGGCGGTCGGGCACGATCCGCCCGGCGATGGCCGCGCGCGTGAACATGCCCGGGCGGACGCGTCCGCTGGTGTTCTCCAGGCGCAGCAGGGCCGGGCAGCTGCGGCTGTCGGTCTCGAGCAGGGGGCTCACCACGTCCACCTTCACCTGCAGCGTCTCGGCCAGCGCGGGGAAGGCGAGCAGGGCGGGACGTCCCTCCTCGAGGGCGCCGAGATCGGACTCGAGGACGTTCACCTCGGCCTCGAGCCGGAGGTTGTCGGTGAGGGTGCAGAGGGTCTGGCCGGCCGTCACCCACTCGCCCGCGGCCAGGGTGAGGCCGCTGACCACGCCCGCGAAGGGCGCCCGCAGCTCGCAGCGCTCCAGGTTGAGCTGGGCGCGGTGCATGGCCGCGGCTGCCGCGCTGACGCCGGTGCGGGCCGCGGCGATCTCGCCGCGGTAGGCGCCGCTGCGGATCGCGTCCACCTGGCTGTCCAGGTCGTCGCCCAGGGCGGGAAGCTTGGCGCCGTCCGCCAGGGCGGAGTCGCCCTCCTCGACGCTCAGCGTGCCCAGCGCGCGCAGGTAGGCGCTGCGCGACTCCTCGTAGGCCACCTTGTAGTCGCGGGGGTCGAGGCGGACGAGCAGCTGGCCACGCTTGACCCGGTCGCCCTCCTTCACGGCCACGCTGGCCACGGTGCCCGCCACCTCGGGGCGGATCTCCGTCTGGCTGCGCGCGCGCACGGTGCCCTCGGCGAGGATGGGCAGCACCAGGTCGCCGCGAATGGTCTCGGCCACCGTGACGGAGCTGGTCTTGCTGGAGCCCTTGGCGTCTTCGTCATTGTCGTCTTGGGTGTCCACGCTGTCGCTCGCGGCCGCCGCGACGGCGGTGCTGTCCGGCGCGGACGCATCACCGCCGCCGGGGAACTTGCAGGCGCCGAGCCCGAGCGCCAGCAGGGCCATGAGGGACAGGGCGACGACGCGGCGACGCGGGCCGAGGGGCCCGCGTCGCAGAGTGTTGTCGTCGAAGGAAAGGGCGGTGTCCGCGACCCGACGCATCTCAGCCTCCCAGCACGTCAGCAGGCAGTTCGTAGCAGATGATGCTCATGGGCTCGGCATCGTCGAGCGCCTCGTCGTCGGCGCCGCCGCCCTGAGCGGCCATCGCGGCCGAGAGCAGATCGGTGACCACGTAGAGACGATTGCCGATGAAGAAGTAGCCGTCGGTGCGCGGGTTGCCCTTGCCCTTGAGCGTGATCTCGCGCTGGTAGCGGCCCTGGCCGTCGTAGAGGTCGAAGACGCCGATCACGCCGTCGTCCAGGCCCATGGCGCCTCGGCTCGGGTTGATCAGCAGGTTGCCGTTGTCGAGCGGGTAGACGCGGAAGACGTCCTGGTCCACGTCGCTGATCTCCATCTTGGCGTTGGGCACCTGGCGGGTGAACGCCTCGAAGATCTTGCTGACGCGCGCGACCTCCTCGGCCGTGCGCTGCCGATGCTTGTAGTCGCGGGTGATCACGTGGTCCACCTTGCCGTCCGGCGTCCACACGGTGAGGCGGTAGTCGCCCCAGCTCTCGTTGGCCACCACGCGACCATCGGGGAACATGCCCCAGCGGTTCTGCCAGGCGTCCCAGATCTTCTCGTCGATGATCGCGTTGGAGAACTCCATGGTGCGGTCGCCGGTGGCGAAGGTGTGGAGGATCTTGCCCTCGGCGTCCACCTGCACCAGCGAGCTGTGCTGCGTGAACTTGCCCTCCTGGAATTCGTTCCAGGCCAGCACGATCGTCTCCGTGTCGCCGCTGCTCATCGCGCCCATGATGATCGCGAAGCCGGCGCCCTCGGGCAGGGGGACGGGGCGCTCGCCGGCGGGGGTGCCGTCGGGGGAGAGCAGCACGATCTTGGCCGGGGCCAGCTGCGCGACGGCCACGGTGCCGTCCTTGAGCAGGAAGAGCCCATTGGCGCCGCGGAACTCGCCGGGGCCCTCGCCCTCGCGGCCGATGCTGCGGATGAACTCGCCGTCGGCGCTGTAGAGCTTGACCTCGTTGAGCTGGGCGTCCAGCACGTAGAGGTTGCCGTCGTCATCGGCGACGATGCGCGCGATGAGGCCGAAGAACTCATCCTCGTCGTCGGTGTCGCCGCCGAGGGTCCAGGTGGGCTTCAGCTCCAGGGTTTTCGCGCCCTGGGCCGGCGTGGCGGGATTGTGGACGACCGTGACGCCGTTCTCCTGGCCCATGCTGCCCTGCCAGTCGGCGGCGGCGGGCCCGGCGAGGAGCAGGCAGATCAGCCCCGCGCTGAGCCAGTGCAGCGCTCGCCGTGTGGTCGTGGGGGTGCTCGGACGTGATGACATCGTGACACTTCTCCGGGTTGGGGCCTCGCGACTGGAGGTCCGTCGGGAATCGTTAAGTGGGTACGCGCGGGGAGTTACCGGGCCAGCGTACGGATTATTCGAGCTCCTGTTCCACCCCAAAGTGCAATGGGACGTCCGAGGGGGCGATCAGCCCTTGAGTTGTGGCCGACGATTTCCCACACTGAGCCCGGACCCCGCGGCGGCGACGGGCCGCCGGCGGCCACCCCAACACCCGTCCCCAGGGAGGGAGCATGCTCAGCAAGGCCATGGAAGCCGCGCTCAACGATCAGGTGAAGAACGAGCTCTATTCGGCCTACCTCTACCTGGCCATGGCGGCCTGGTTCGAGGAGCGGAATCTCAGTGGCTTCGCCCACTGGATGCGGCTGCAGAACCAGGAAGAGACCCTCCACGCCATGAAGCTCTTCGACTACATCCTCGAGCGGGGCGGGCAGGTGCGCCTGGGCGAGATCGACGCGCCCCCGAGCGACTGGGCCAACTCCTTGGAAGTCTTCGAGTTCACGATGGAGCACGAGCAGTCGGTGACCACCTCGATCAACAAGCTGGTGGACCTGGCGATCAAGGAGTCCGACCACGCCAGCAACGCCCATCTCCAGTGGTTCGTGAACGAGCAGGTGGAGGAGGAGGCCTCGGTGGACGCCGTGGTCAAGCAGCTGCGCCTGGTGGGGGACGCGGGGCACGCGCTGTTCATGATCGACCGGGAGCTGAGTCAGCGCAGCGCGGCCGGCGCAGCCCCGAGCGGGGGCAGCGCCACCTAGAACGCGAAAGCCCCCCAGCACTTCTGCCGAGGGGCTTCTGCACTTAGGCGAGGGCAGGCTCCTGTCGAGCGCCGTCCGCCCGCGGTCGTGATCGCTCTTTGGCCGAGTGCCTCTGCGCGAGCCCCTAACTCCAGCGCAGCAGCAGCGAGCTGGGATCGAGCTCCAGGTGGAGATCGGCCAGCTCCGTGTTCTCGTGGTCCTTCACGATGATCAGCTTCACGTGGTCGGCCTTGGGCTCCAGGCGCACGATCACCGAGATGTGCGCGTCGAAGCGCGCCACCTCGTCGGGGACGTCGCGGCTGTCGCGCCCCTGGCCCTCGCGGTGCCGCAGGGCCGTCACCCAGAGCTCCACCTGGTGCTTCTCGGCCATGGCCTTGAGGGCGGCGATCTCCGTGTCGGCGACCGTGGCGAAGTCCGGGTAGCCGTCGAGGACGATGGCCTCGGGCTTGAACGCCGCGTGCTCGGCCAGGAAGCCGAGGCTGCGCTCCAGGTGCTCGAGGCTGAACTCGCTCAGGCCGCGGTAGCTGAGGACGTGGCGGTTGCGCTCCACGGCCAGGCGGGTCTCGGCGACGTCCTCCAGCTTCTGGCTGCGGGACAGCTCCTGGAAGACCTCGTCGTAGAAGCCCAGCACGCGCTCCACGCTGTGCTGCAGCGTGACGTGCAGGACGGGCCGCTCGCGCATGAGGTCGTCGAGGGCGATGTCCGTGAGGAAGGCCGTCTTGCCGACGCCCTTGCGGCTGGTGACGACGCCGATGTTCCCCTTGCCCAGCCCCCCGTGGAGGGAGCGCTCGAAGACGCGCAGCGGACTGCGCTTGTTCAACTGCTTGCGGTAGACCACGACGCTCCCTTTCTACTTGTTGCCGGCCTGGCGCTTCTCGAGGAACACCTTGCGCAGACCCTCGGCCACCTCGTTCGGGGCCGGCGCGTAGCGCTTGAACTCCATGGTGAAGTTCGCCTTGCCCTGGGTGGACGAGCGCAGCACGGTCGCGTAGCCGAACATCTCGGCCAGGGGCACCTCGGCGTCGATGCGCACGAAGTCGTCGTCCTCGGTGGTGCCCAGCACGATGGCGCGGCGCTGCATCAGCGTGCCCATGGTGTCGCCCTGGAACTCGCGGGGGGTCTCCACCGACACCAGCATCAGCGGCTCCAGCACCTTGGGGCCGGTCTTGGGATAGTACTCGCGGAACGCGCCGCGGGCGGTCTCCTGGAAGGCGTTGTCGGAGGAGTCCACCGCGTGGTAGCCGCCGTCCACCAGGGTCACCTTGAGGTTCACCACCGGGGCGCCGATGTGCAGGCCCTTGACCAGCATGCTGCGGAAGCCCTTCTCCACCGCGCCGATGTACTCGGTCGGGATGTTGCCGCCCGTCACCTGGTTCTCGAAGTCGAAGTCGCTGTCGGTCCAGGGCTCGAGGCGTCCCAGCACCTTGCCGTACTGGCCCGAGCCGCCGGTCTGCTTCTTGTGGACGAAGTCGAAGTCCACGGCCCTGCCCGGCGTCTCGCGGTAGGCCACCTGGGGCGGGCTGGTCTCGACCTCCGCCTTGTACTCGCGCTTCATGCGCTCGAGGTAGACGTCCAGATGCAGCTCGCCCATGCCCTTGATGATCGTGTCGCCGGTCTCCGGGTCGGCCGCCACCTGGAAGGTGGGGTCCTCCTTGGAGAAGCGCTGGATGGCCTTGGACATGGAATCCTGCGCCTTCTTGTCCTTGGGCTTGATGGCCAGGCTGATCACCGGCTCCGGCACGTGCATGCTGGCCATGGAGGCGAGCAGGGTGCCGTCGGTGAAGCTGTCGCCGGAGGCGCAGTCGATGCCGAAGAGCGCGATGATGTCGCCCGCGCTCGCGCCCTCGATGTCCTCCATCGTGCTCGCGTGCATGCGCACCAGACGGCCCACCTTGACCTTCTTGCCCGTGCGCACGTTGACCAGCGTGTCGCCCTTGCGCAGCGTGCCCTGGTAGAGCCGGATGTAGGTCAGCTGGCCGTAGAGGCCGTCCTCCAGCTTGAAGGCCAGCGCGAGCAGGGGGTCGGACGGGTCGTTGCTCACGACGAACTTGCTCTCGCCGTTCTCCTTGTCCAGGCGCAGCGCCTCGTTCTCCACCTCGGTGGGATCGGGGAGGTAGCGCACCAGGCCGTCCATCAGGAGCTGGACGCCGCGGTTCTTGTAGGCCGAGCCCAGGAAGACCGGCGTCAGCTCGCGGGCCAGCACGCCCTTGCGGACGGCGGCGTGAAGCATCTCGGGGCTGACGGCGTCCGCGCCCTCGAGCGCGGTCTCCATGAGCGCGTCGTCGAACATGGAGGCGGCGTCCACCAGGATCTCCCGGCGGGTTTCGGCCTCGGGCAGCAGCGTCGCCGGAATCGGCTCGCGGCGGATGTGCTCGCCGTTGGCGCCGTCGAAGTAGACGGCCTCCATGGTCACCAGATCCACGACGCCCTGGTGGTCCGCCTCCAGGCCGATGGGAATCTGCATCATCACCGCGTTGTGCCCGAGCTTCTCGCGGAGCTGCTCGGTCACGCGCGCCGGGTTGGCGCCGGAGCGGTCGCACTTGTTGACGAAGGCCACCCGGGGCACCTTGTAGCGCCGCATCTGCCGGTCCACGGTGATGGACTGGCTCTGCACGCCGGCCACCGAGCAGAGGACGAGCACCGCGCCGTCCAGCACGCGCAGGGCGCGCTCCACCTCGATGGTGAAGTCCACGTGTCCCGGCGTGTCGATGATGTTGATGCGGTGACCGCCCCACTCCACGTGGGTGGCCGCCGACGCGATGGTGATGCCCCGCTCGCGCTCGAGCTCCATGGAGTCCATGGTGGCGCCCACGCCATCCTTGCCCCGCACCTCGTGGATCGCGTGGATCCGGTTGGTATAGAACAGGATCCGCTCGGTCAGCGTGGTCTTGCCCGAGTCGATGTGCGCACTGATCCCGATATTGCGGAGCTTCGACAGCTCTCCGTTCATGATCCGCTCCTGTATCCCATTGATTTTCCGCCGGTTGGGGCCAAAGGCGGCAGGCCCGGGCGGGAGACGGCAAGATAGGGGCTGTGTGGCCGTGCGCAAGGGCAGAAGCGCAATTTTTTCAGGATCTTTCCGTCTCCTCCGGGGCCTCGGCCGGCGATTCCTGCTCGGGTCTCGCGGACGGCGACGGCATCGCGTCGGCGCTTTCCGGGACCGGCCCCAGCCAGTCCTTGAAGGCCACGCCGTAGATCTCCCAGACCGTCACGAAGAGCGCCGCCAGGATCGGCCCCACGATGAAGCCGAGCACCCCGAATAGCGTGATGCCCCCCAGGGTGCCGAAGAGGATGAGCAGTTCGTGCATCTGCGTGTCCCGTCCCACGAGACGGGGGCGGAGGAGGTTGTCCACGCTGCCCACCACCAGTCCGCAGAAGAGCATGAGGCCGACGCCCGCCCCCACGCGCCCCGAGGCGAGGAGGATCACGCCCGCCGGCACCCAGACCAGCGCCGTGCCGATGCCGGGGATGACCGAGAGCAGGGTCATCACCGTGCCCCAGAAGACGGCGCCCTCGATCCCCAGCACCGCGAAGGCCGCCCCGGCCAGGGCGCCCTGCGCCAGGCCGATGAGCAGCGTGCCCTTGAGCGTGGCGCGCGTGACGGAGGTGAACTTGTCCACCATGCGGCGCTCGTCCTCGGCCTCCAGGGGCATGTAGTAGAGGATGCGACGGAGCAGCGGGCCGCCGTCCATGAGGAAGAAGAAGAGCGCGTAGAGCAGCAGGCCGAGGTGGAAGAGGAAGCTGACCGTGCCGCGGGTCGTGGCCTGCAGGCTGTCGAAGAGGAAGCTGCCCAGGCTGCCCACCAGCGCGCCCGCCTTCTGGAAGATCTGCTCCCGGTAGGGGGTGAGCTGCCCCAGCAAGGGCAGGCCCTGCAGGCGATCGAGGATGAGATCGGGGTGCTGCAGCCGCGTCTCCACCCAGGGCCGCGCGCTCTGCGCGATCTGGTAGGCCTCGCCGGCCACCACGCCCAGCAGCAGGCCCAGGGGCACCAGCACCACCAGCAGCAGGATGACGAGCGTCACCGCGCTGGCCAGCGCGCGCCGCTGCCCCAGGCGCCGCAGCAGGCGGCGGTAGAGCGGGCTGGCCATGCCCGCCGCGATCGCGGCCAGCAGCAGCGTGAGCAGGAAGGCCCGGATCATGGCCAGGAAGAGGCCCGAGATGAGCGCCAGCAGCAGGAGCAGGAAGACCAGGCTGAAGCGGCGATGGGTCATGGCGGCAGCCTAGCCCAAGGCCGGGGCCGAGGCCAGCGGGAAAGCGTCGAGGCGCAAGCGTCCCCGTTGCAGGGGCTTGCGCCGGCCCCGCTCGGCCCTGCCAGAAGGCTGGCGGATGTGCTAGAATTGGGGACTCCGGGCGCCGCGCCCTTCCCCACCGGCGGCGCCACGGTCAGAACGAACGCACATCTCCGCCCCTCGAGGCCTGCGGGAGGCTCCGTTGCTCCGACTCGCCCCTGGCGCCCTGCTCTTGGCTCTCCTCGTGCTCTGCCCCGGCCTGTCCGTCGCCACCGTGCACGTGGTGGTGGCCGGCAGCGGAAGCATCCAGCCCGTGATCGACGCCGCCGCCCCCGGCGACACCCTCCGGCTCTCCGGCAACTTCTCGGGCGCGGGCAACGTGGGCCTCGACCCCGCGGGTAAGGACCTCGTCTACCTCGCGAGCGAGGCGACGGGCGCCACGTTCACGGCGGGCGGCCAGACGGTCTTCTTCTTCCGCAGCGGCGAGACCGCGGCCACCAGGGTCTCCGGGATCACCTTCCTGGGCTCCAGCAACGCGATCCTCTGCGACGGCGCGAGCCCCACGCTCAGCAAGCTCGACTTCACCGGCAACTACGGCAGCCCGTCCAGCGGCGTCGGCGGCGCGGGCCTTCGCTGCGAGAACGGCGCCTCGCCGCTGGTGGACGGCTGCGCCTTCAGCAGCAACGCGCACCTGCGCGGCGCGGGCGCCTGCGTGCTGTCGGGCGCGGCGCCGAGCTTCCTCGACTGCGACTTCAGCAACAACTCCGCGGCGCTGGGCGGCGCGGTCTACGTCGACGACGCCTCGCCGCTCTTCGTGGACTGCGTCTTCGCGGGCAACACGGCCTACCCGCTCGCGGACGTCGGCGGCACGCTGGTGGGCGGCGACGGCGGCGCCGTGCTCGCCACGGGCGGGCAGCCAGTCCTCACGCGCTGCGTGTGGACCGGCAACACGTCCCACGCCCAGGACGGCACGCCCGACCTCGGCGGACACGGCGGCGCGCTGGCGTTCGTCGGCGTGGCCGCGGCGCGCCTCGGCGGGAGCACGCTGCACGACAACGCGGCCGAGCGGGAGGGCGGGGGCGTCTACCTGGCGGGCAGCGCCACGGCGGAGCTGGACAGCAGCCTGGTGACGCTCAACCTGCCCGAGGGGCTCTTCGGCGCCGAGTCCGGCGCGCTGGACATCGCCTGCTGCGACGTCTGGGGCGACGGGGCGCCGGGCTACGGCGGCACGCTCGCCGACGCCACCGGCCTCGACGGCAACCTGGGCGAGGATCCCATCTACTGCGGCGCCGTGGGGGGCGCGCTGCCCCTCGGCCTGCACGAGAGCTCGCCCTGCCTGCCCGCCGGCAACGCCTGCGGCGTGCGGATCGGCGCCTACGGCCAGGCCTGCGCGGGGAACATCCACCGCCACGAGGTGCCGCTCGAGTACGCCACGATCCAGGCCGCGCTCAACGTCGCCGTGACGGGGGACAGCATCATCGTGGCGCCGGGCACCTACGCGGGCGCGGGGAACGTGGATCTGAATCCTCAGGGGAAGGACGTCGTGCTGCTGGGCGCGGGACCGGCGCTGAGCATCATCGACGGCGGCCAGGCCTCCCGCGGGCTGCTCATCGCCACCGGGGAGACCGCGGCGATGACGGTCTCCGGCTTCACGATCAAGGGCTGCCGCTACGCGCTGGGGCCGGCGATCACCTGCATCGGCGCCTCGCCGACCCTGGAGAACCTGATCCTGCGCGACAACATCTCGCTGTCGGACGGCGGCGCGCTGGTCTGCATCAACGCCTCGCCGCGACTGACCGACGTCCTGATCCACGACAACACCGCCTTCGACGACGGCGGCGGCATGTTCTGCGCCAGCGGCGGCTCGCCGCAGCTGACGCGCGTGCTCTTCTTCGACAACGACGCCACGGGCAACGGCGGCGCGATCTATGCCCAGGGCGCGTCGCCTTCGCTGCTGGACTGCACCGTGGCCTTCAACAACGCCGATCTCGGCGGCGCGGGGCTCTGGCTGCAGCAGGGCGGGCTCTGCACGCTCGAGCGCTCGATCGTGACCTTCGGGTACGGCGGCGGCGGCATCCACGTGGAGACGGGGGCGCTGCTGCAGGCCAGCTGCTCGAACGTCTTCGGCAACGGCGGCGGCGACTGGAGCGGCGACGCCGTGGACCCCCAGGGCGCCGACGGCAACCTGAGCGCGGATCCGCTCTTCTGCGCCCCGTCCACGCGCGACTTCCACCTGGACCAGGACTCGCCCTGCGCGGCCGCGAACAACGCCTGCGCGGTGGACATGGGCATCTACGGCGTGGCCTGCGACAACGTCCACCACGCGATCAGCGGGCGGCTGCTCACGGCGGGAGGCGTGCCGGTGGAGGGCATCGGCGTCTACGGCAGCTACTACGAAGCGCACACGGACAGCAACGGCGCCTACACGATCCTGGTGCCGGACCAGTGGTCGGGCAACGTGCTGCCCCTGGCCGTGCTCTACACCTTCGAGCCGACGCTGCGGCACTACGATCTGGTGGGCGCGGACATCCCCGACCAGGACTTCCTCGCGATCCGCGAGCGGCTGCACCGCGTGCCCTCGGAGTACCCGTCCATCGCGGCCGGCCTCGCCGTGTCGGTGGACGGCGACACGGTGCTGGTGGCGCCGGGCAGCTACGACGGCGACGACAACCGTCGGCTGGACTTCCTCGGCCGCAACATCGCCCTGCTCAGCGAGGGGGGCGCGGCGCAGACGGTGATCGAGTGCGGCGGGGCAGGCCGCGCCCTGAACTTCGAGAACGGCGAAGGGCCCGCGTCCGTGGTGGACGGCTTCACCATTCGCGGCGGTCACGTCTTCTACGAGTGGGAGTCCAGCAGCGGCGGCGGCATTCGCGTGAGCGGCGCTTCGCCCACCCTGCGCAACCTGGTGATCGAGGACTGCCGGGCGAAGAGCGCGGGCGGGGGCATCGCCATGGCCAACTCCGCGTCCCTGGTGGAGAACGTGGTGCTGCGTCACAACCAGGCCTACGACGTGGCCTACGGCAACGGCGGCGGGCTGGCGGTCTTCGGGGGCTCACCCACCTTCACGGGGCTGCTGGTGCATCACAACGTGGCCACGGAGGCGGGTGGGGGCGTCTACCTGAGCGGGGGCACGGCGAGCCTGGTGGAGGCCACCGTCGGCGACAACCAGGCGCAGCGCGGCGGCGGGCTGGGTCTGGCCTACGCGGCGACGCCGTCGCTCGAGCGGCTCCTGGTGACCGGCAACAGCGCCGGCTCCGGCGCCGCGCTCCACGCCGCGGACTCGCCGTCGGCGCCCGTCTGGGCCTGCAGCGACATCTTCGACAACGGCCCCAGTCCCTTCGGCGGCTTCGCCTCGGCGCCGTCGGGGGACAACTTCTCGCTCGATCCGCTCTACTGCACGCTCGGCAACGAGAACTACTCGCTCTCGGAGCAGAGTCCCTGCATGCCCGACAACAACGACTGCGGCCTGCAGGTGGGCGCCGTGGGCATCGGCTGCACGCTCACCGAGGCGGAGGGCGGTCCCGCGGCGTTCTACCTGGCGCCGAACCACCCGAATCCCTTCAATCCCGCCACGATGCTGCGCTTTGGCCTGCCGCGGCAGGCGTCGGTCACCCTGCGCATCTTCGACGTGCTGGGCCGCGAGGTCGCCACCCCGCTGGCGGACGTGACGCTGCCGGCCGGCGAGCACCGGCTGCGCTGGGAGGGACGCGGCGCGGACGGCCGCCCGTTGCCCTCGGGCGTCTATCTCGCGCGTCTCGAGGCGCTGGGGCAGATCGCCACACGCTCCATGCTGCTGGTCAAGTAGCGCGTCCTTGCCCTGCGCTTCCGCATCGCCCATGTTACCGAATTGAGGGACTGCGGACGCGGGGAGTGCGGCTTGCGCGCAGGCAGCTTCAGGTTCACCGGCATCGGTCTGCTCGCGGCGCTCGTGTCCGTGTGGGGCGTGGCGTCGCAGGCGCATGTGGCTCCGCCGGCGGCGCTCCAGGACGAGCTCCTCGGCAGCAAGATCATCGACGGCCGCTACGTGCTCAAGGTGGGCGGCCTGCAGATGAACGTCACCAACTTCGGGCTGCTCGGCTCCATGCCCGGCGAGGACCTGGAGATGTCCTTCTCCCCCTCGGCCCAGTGGCCCGCCGGCAGCGGCGTCGAGTTCCTGCACGTGGCCGCGCTCTGGGTGGGCGCGCGCGTGAACGGCCTGCCGAAGGTCAGCACGGCCTACCCCGATCCCGAGTTCTATCCCGGCGACCAGACCACCGACACCATGTACAGCAGCTTCGAGGGCGCCGTCGGCGGCAATCGCGTGCAGACGGCCTTTCCCGACGACGACGGCGACGGCGCCATCGACGAGGACCCCCTCGACGGCCTCGACAACGACGGCGACGGCCGCGTGGACGAGGACTTCGGCGCCATCGGCAACCAGATGCTGCGCTGCCGCTACCGCGACGACTACCCCCGCATCCTCGTGGACGCCCCCGACCACTACCCGCTGGGCGTCGAGGTGACGCAGGAGGCCTACCAGTGGGAGCAGCCCGAGCTGAGCGACGCCGTGGCGCTCGAGTACACGGTGAAGAACGTGGGGCAGAGTCCGCTGAGCGGCGTCTACGTCGGCCTCTACGTGGACCCCGACGTGGCCCACCGTTCGAACCCCCGGGGATACAACGACGATCGCATCCGCCTGCGGCGGAGTCTCGTCTGCCTGCGCCAGCGTCCCTACAGCCGCGCCTTCTACCTGGAGATGGTCGAGGCCTGGGACGGCGACGGTGACGCCGAGAACGCCCACCCGGCGCCCGGCCGCCTCGGTCTCATGCTGCTGGACACCACCACCGACGTGCTCGGCGAGGTGGCGCCCTGGTACGAGGGCTACGTGACGCTGCACAGCTACAACGAGTTCTCGCGTACGGCGCCCTTCAGCGAGGGGGGCGAGGCCGTCGTCGACGAGCAGCGCTACGAGCTGATGAGCGGCTACGGCACCGACAGCAACGACGGCGGCGACCGCGACTGGCGCTACCTCGTCTCGACGGGACCCTTCCAGCTCGCGCCGGGCGACAGCGTCTACGTGCGCTTCGCCTTTCTCGCCGCCGAGGACTCGCCCGCGCTCCTCGATCTCGCCACGCGCCTGGCCCTGGCCCAGGACGGCAGCTGGCACGATCTCGACGGCGACCTCCAGACCGGGCGCGACTGCAACGAGACCCTCATCTTCGATCCCACCCGCACCATCGAGTGGTACGACCCCTGTTCGATGGACCCCGACCCCATCGTGATCCCCAAGGGCAACCCGCTCTGGGTGAACGCGGACTGCGCCTGGGAGGGCGCCACCAACGGGTTCTGCGACAACATCCTCACCTGGTGCACCGGCGTGAACGGCCGGGAGACCCGGGTGCCCTGGATGCAGGCCACCGCGCCCCCGCCGCCCAACCTCCGGGTCTGGCCCACGGAGAGCGGCAACGTGCTCTTCTGGGACAGCTTCAGCGAGCAGGTGCCCGACGGCATCACGGGCAAGTACGACTTCGAGGGCTACCGGATCTGGCGGGCGGACAACTGGACGCGGCCGCCGGGCTCGTCGGCGTTCACCGGTCCGCCGGAGAGCCTCTGGATGCTGCTGGACGAGGCCGACCAGATCAACGGCCTCGATCCCGACCGCGGTCTCGACCGCCTGCGCTACCAGCCGGCCGTGGATCCCAACCTCGTCGGCTGGTACACCGCGGCCCTGATGGACCTGCCCTGGGTCGAGGACGCGCGGGACTACCTGCCGCCCGCGGGCTACAGCCTCGCCGAGGCGGACACGGCCATCGCGCTCGCCCGGGCCGAGCTGGGCCTGCCCCACGGCCGTCACTACTACCGCTACAAGGACACGGACGTCCGCGCCGGCCTGCCCTACTTCTACTCGATCTCGGCCACCGATCACGTCACCGTCACCGACGCGACCGGTCACGTGGTCGGCCTGGCCCGCGGGCGCGAGGGGAGTCCGAGCAACGGCTTCCAGCTGGCCGTGCCCAGCAGCCGCAGCCAGCCGGCCTGGGACTACGATCCCGGGGCGGTCTACGTGGTGCCGAACCCGGCCACCCGCGAGACCATGGCGCCCTGGACCCTGCAGCCCAACAACGACGACCCCAGCGGCCTCAAGGTGGAGTTCCGCCATCTGCCGGCGGCGGCCTGCACGATCCGGATCTGGACGCTGTCGGGAGACCTCGTGCAGGTGCTGCGCCACGACGCCACCGGCGCCATCGCCCAGGGCGACTACGAGTCCACGGGCAGCCAGGCCTGGGATCTCGTCAGCCGCAACGGGCAGCAGGTGGCCAGCGGCGTCTACCTCTTCACCGTGGATGCGCCGGGCTTTCCGCGCAAGCGGGGGAAGTTCACGCTGATCCGCTAGGCGGCCCTAGTAGAGCGCCTTGAGGGCGCTCCAATTGGACTGCAGGACAGGGAAGTCCTCCTGCGCATCGTCCACTCCGGTCGTAGTGGACGCCTCCACCACGATGTCGTCGTAGCTGGCGAGCTGGTGGTCGGTGTCCCCACCGATGTAGGCCATCAGCTCGACGCCGCCGCTGAGGTTGGCAGAGCCGCTGTCATTGTACGTCAGGATGTTCTCTCCATCCCAGTAGACGACAATCTGGCTGCCCTGGCAGTAGATCTCGAAGTCATGCCAGGGTCCGGCCAGGAACGCGACCTGGTCGTGCGAGCTGAGGAAGCGCCGCGTGCCGTTCACCCAGCTGAAGAGCCAGACGTCGCGGTAGGTGCCGTAGCGGACATCGAGTTCGTAGCCATTGCCCTGCCCCCGGGAGATCAGGCCGTCGGATCGAAAGCGAAGAATGTTGGCGACGCCGCCGTCGACGCGCACGCGGCCGCGGAAGTCATAGTCGGTCCAGCTGGAGTCGCCCGCGAAGGTGCTGTAGGCCAGATTCGTGCCCTCCACCAAGCAGTGGTAGCTGCCGCCCTCGACGTACCAGTCCCCCGAGAGGGGCGTGAAACCGTCGGCGACGCCGTCGTTGAAGTCCTCCTGGAGCAGAGTGGTCGCCGAGGCGGAGCCGGCGACGAGGAGGGTGAGCATACCGAGCGACAGGAGCCGCAGCAGACGAGACATCGGAAACCTCCTCCGGGTGGTGGGGCGACACTCAATTCTGACACCCGAAGGAGACCCGTTCAAGCGTGCCGCTACACGAATTCCAGCTCGTAGTGCACCACGCCGCCCTCGAGCCGGCTGCTCACCTTGCAGCCGCTGTTGTGGAAAACGGTCTGCATCGGCCGGTTTTCCTTGAGCACCTCCGCCGTGAAGCCGCTGATGCCGTTGCGGCGGGCGATGGTGATCAGGTTCCGCAGCAGGTAGGTGCCGATCCCGCGGCGCTGCCACTCGTCGCGTACGACGAAGGCCACCTCGGCGCGGTTCGTCACCGGGTCGAGGTAGTAGCGGCCGATGGCGACGATCTCGTCGCCGTGGGCTTCGGGCACGGTGCCCACGATGGCCACGTCGCGCCGGTGGTCCACGAAGACGAAGTCCAGCACCTGACGCTCGGGGATGCGCGTCATGGCCTGCATGAAGCGGTAGTAGACCGTCTCCTGGCTCAGGGCGTAGAAGAGGTCCTTCATGCGGGGCTCGTCGGTGGGGTGGATGGGGCGGAAGCCCAGCTGCGTGCCGTCGTCCAGCACGAAGCTGCTGCGCAGCTCCTGCGGACCCACCACGAGGCGGTCGCCCATGGCGCCCATCTCGGGCCGCACGTACTTCGCCTCCACGGCCTCCTTGAGCAGCTTCGCGCGGTAGTCCGGGTGCGCGATGCTGATCAGCGCCAGCGCCCGGTTCTGCACGCTCTTGCCGTGCAGGTAGGCCACGCCGTACTCGGTGACCACGTAGTGGACGTCCCCGCGCGTGGTCACGACCCCCGCGCCCGGGGAGAGGCGGCCGACGATGCGGGAGATCGAGCCGTCCTTGGCCGTGGACGGCAGCGCGATGATCGCCTTGCCGCCGTGGGCGCGCGCGGCGCCGCGGTTGAAGTCCACCTGGCCGCCGATGCCCGAGAAGAAGCGGCCGCCCACGGTGTCCGAGCAGACCTGGCCGGTGAGGTCGACCTCGAGGGCCACGTTGATCGCCACCATGTTCTGCTGGCGGCTGATCACGAAGGGGTCGTTGACGTACTCGGTGGGGTGGAAGGCGAAGGCGGGGTTGTCGTCGATGTAGTCGTAGAGCTTGCGGGTGCCCATGCAGAAGCTGGCCACCACCTTGTTCCGGTCGAGCGACTTGCGCGTGCCGGTGATCACGCCGCGGTCCACCAGGTCGATGATGCGGTCGGTGAGCATCTCGGTGTGGATGCCCAGGTCCTGCTTGCCGCGCATGTGCTCGAGCGCCGCGTGGGGGATGCGGCCGATGCCCACCTCCACGGTGGAGCCGTCGTCCACGAGCGCCGCCACGTACTCGCCGATCTGCCGGATCAGGGGGGTCGGCTCGGGGGAGTGCCACTCGATGAGGGGCTCGTCGGCCGGCACGAGCCAGTCGATGTCGTTGATGTCGAGCTGGCCGTCGCCGTGGGTCCAGGGCATCTGCGGGTTCACCTGGGCGATCACCAGCGCCGCGTTCTGCGCCGCGCTCTTGACGATGTCCACCGAGATCCCCAGCGACACGAAGCCGCGCTCGTTGGGCGGGCTCACCTGGATCATCGCCACGTCCAGCGGCAGCTGCCCCGAGGCGAAGAGCCGCGGGATCTCCGACAGGAAGATCGGCGTGTAGTCGCCGAAGCCCTCCTGGATCGCGTCGCGCACGTTGGCGGCGATGAAGAAGCTGTTCACGCGGAAGTTGCCCGCGAGCTCCCGGGTGGCGTAGGGGGCGTCACCCTGGCTCAGCATGTGGACGATCTCCGTGTCGGCCAGCTCGCCGGCGTGGGACGCCAGCGCGCGCACCAGCGCCTGGGGCGTGGCGCAGCTCGTGCCGATGAAGACCCGCTGGCCGGGCTTGATCTTGGCCACGGCCTGGTCGGGAGTGAGGATCTGCTCGCGGTACTGCTTCTGCCAGTCGGTCTGCAGGCTGGTGCTCACGGTCGCTCCTGCTCAGGCCAGGGTGATGCGGGCGTCGGCTACCACTGGCTCGTTGCCCGGCACGCCCACGATGAAGGGGTTGATGTCCAGCTCCGCGATCTGCGGGAAGTCGGTGGCGAGCTGGCTGATCCGCTGCAGGCCGCTGGCGATGGCCGCCAGATCCACGGCCTCCTTGCCCCGCGCGCCCTTGAGCAGCGCGTAGGAGCGCGTGCCCATGAGCATCTGCATGGCCTCGTCGGCCGTGATGGGCGCCAGGTAGAAGGTGACGTCCTTCATCACCTCCACGAAGATGCCGCCCAGGCCGAACATCATCATGGGGCCGAACTGCGGATCCCGGGTCATGCCGATGATGACCTCCGTGCCGCGTCCGCACATCTTCTCCACGTAGGCCCCGTCCAGCTGCGCGTTGGGCACACGGCGGGGGATGCGCATCATCATCAGCTCGAAGGCGTCGCGCACCTGGCCCGGCGTGGCGAGGTTCAGCTGCACGCCGCCCAGGTCCGACTTGTGGACCACCTGCGGCGAGGCGATCTTCATCGCCACCGGGAAGCCCACGCGCTCGGCCACTTCCATGGCCTCCTCGGCGCTGGTGGCCAGACGACCGGGGGGCACGTTGAAGTCGTAGGCGCGCAGGATCTCCTTGGCGGCCACCTCGCCGACCTGCTTGCGGCCGGTGCGCTCGTGGCGGTGGAGGATGCGCTCCACGCGCCGCCGGTTCACCGGGAAGCGCGTCACGATCCGCGGCGGCCGCTCCTTCCAGGCCGCGTAGTCGGCCATGGCCTTGAGCGCGCGCACGGCGCGCTCCGGCGAGGCGTAGTCCGGCAGGCCGGCGGCCACGAGCTCGTCGCGGCCCGGCATGACCTCGCGGCCGCCCATGAAGACCGCCAGCAGCGGCTTCTCGCCCCGGGCCTTGGCCGCGATGGCGCGCGCCGTGGCCGCGGGGTCCGTCATCGCCTGGGGCGTCAGGATGACGATGATCGCGTCGATCGACGTGTCGTCCTGCGCCGCCGCCACGGCCATGGCGTAGCGCTCGGGGCCGGCGTCGCCCAGCACGTCGATGGGGTTGCCCACGCTGGCCGCGGCCGGGAGCTGGCGCGCGAGTTCGTCGCGCAGCTTCTCGCTCAGGCTGGCGACGGTGAGCCCGCTTTCCTCCACCGCGTCGGCGGCCATGATGCCCGGTCCGCCGGCGTTGGTGATGATCGCCACGCGCCCGCCGCGGGGCAGCGGCTGCATGGCCAGGGCGGTGGCGGTGTCGAACATGTCCTCGAAACCCTCGGCGCGGATCACGCCCGCGCGCTTGAAGGCCGCGCCGTAGGCGATGTCCGCGCCCGCGAGGCTGCCCGTGTGCGAGCTGGCGGCCTTCCCGCCCGCCGCGGTGGTGCCCACCTTGAGGATGACCACGGGCTTCTTCGCCGCCACGGCCTCGGCGCGCTTGATGAACGCGTCGCCCGCGGTGATGTTCTCGAGATAGCCCACGATGACCTTGGTCGCCTGATCCTCGGCGAGCGCCTCGAGGAAGTCGGTCTCGTCGAGCTCGGCCTTGTTGCCGATGCTGATGAGCTTGGCCAGGCCCAGATGCCGCGCCGCGGCCCAGTCCAGGATCGCCGTGCAGAGCGCGCCGGACTGCGAGAGCACGGAGATGTTGCCCTGCACGGGCGTCTGCTTGGCGAAGGACGCGTTGATCCGCTCCTGGGTGTTGATGAGGCCGAGGCAGTTGGGGCCCATCATGCGCACGCCGGCGCGGCGGCAGAGCTGGGTGATCTCCTTCTCGAGCGCGGCCCCTTCGGCGCCGGTCTCCTTGAAGCCGGCGGTGATCACGATCACCGCGCCGGTGCCGGCCGCGATCGCGTCCGTCACGGCGGCCTTCACCGCGGGCGTGGGCACGGCGATCACCGTGAGGTCGGGCTTGCCGTCCATCTCGCCGAGGCTGTGGACGCAGTCGAGTCCGAGCAACGTGTCGGCCTTGGGGTTCACCGGGACGATGCGTCCCTCGAAGCCCGCCTCGATCATGTTGGCCAGGATCGCGTGGCCCACCTTGCCAGGGGTGGCCGACGCGCCCACGATCGCGACGGTGCGGGGGGCGAGCAGGGAGTCGAGCATGAGCGTACCTCGCTGTGCCCACGCGGGTCGCGTGGGCTTCCATGAAATCTCGGGCTAGAGGCTGCGGCCGTCGAAGCGCTGCAGGGCCTGGACGTAGAGCGCGCGCTCGTAGGCGGCGGGCTCGGCCACCGACTTCTGGCTCATGCTGCCCTTGAGCTGTTCGACGGACTCGTACTCGCGCTCCTCCATCCAGGAGCGGACGCCCTCGAGCAGCTCGCCGAAGACCTCCGGCCCGTGCCGGAACACGGCCGAGGCCAGCATGACGGCGTCGGCGCCGGCCATGAGCATCTTCAGACAGTCGGTGGTCGTGTGCACGCCGCTCGTGGCCGCGAGGCTCGCCTTCAGGTGCCCGTGCAGGATCGCGATCCAGCGCAGCGGCAGGCGCATGGCCTGTGGCGTGCTGAGCAGGATGTTCGGGCGCACCACCAGCTCGTCCAGGTCGAGGTCGGGCTGGTAGAAACGGTTGAAGAGGACGAGACCGTCGGCACCGGCCTGGTCGAGGCGGTGGGCCATCTCGGCCATGTTGCTGAAGAAGGGGCTGAGCTTCATGGCCACGGGGATCGAGACGCTGGCCTTCACGCGGGTGAGCACGTCCACGTAGATCTGCTCCACCTCGCGGCCCGACAGGTTCGGGTCGGTGGGGATGAAGTAGACGTTCAGCTCGATCGCATCGGCGCCGGCCTCCTCGAGGTGGCGCGCGTAGGCCGTCCAGCCGCCCTCGGAGACGCCGTTCAGGCTGGCGATCACGGGAATGTCGAGGCTGGCCTTGAGGCGGCGCAGCGTCTGCAGGTAGCGCTCCGGGCCGAGGCGGTAGTCCTCCTGCTCGGGGAAGTAGCTGAGCGCCTCGGCGAAGCTCTCCGTCCCGTGCGTGAGATAGTGATCCAGCTCGCGCGACTCGGCGAGGATCTGCTCCTCGAAGAGCGAGGGCATGACCAGGGCGGCGGCGCCGGCGTCCTCCGAGCGGCGCGCGGCGTCGAGGTCCAGGTTGATCGGCGAGGCCGACGCGACCAGCGGGTTCTTCAGCTCGAGGCCCAGGTAGCGGGTCTTCATGTCCATGACGGTCCTCCCGGTCACGCGTTCTCGTCGGTGGTCTTGTCTTCCGTCCCATAGTTCAGGGCGGCGAGCTGCTCGTAGAAGTGCCAGCGGGCGCGGACGTCCGCCTGGGCGTGCTTGACCAGCTCCGCCGACATCTCCGGCTTGCTCTTGGTCAGCATCTTGTAGCGGGTCTCCTGGTAGACGTAGTCCTTGAGCGGCAGCGTCGGCGCCTTGGAGTCGAGCTGCAGCGGGTTCTCGCCCTCGGCCGCCCGCTCGGGGTTGAAGCGGTAGAGCAGCCAGTGGCCGCTCTGCACGGCGGCCTTCTGGTTGTCGGTGCCCTTGCCCATGTCGATGCCGTGCGCGATGCAGTGGCTGTAGGCGATGATCAGGCTGGGGCCGTCGTAGGCCTCGGCCTCCACCAGCGCCCGGACCGTCTGCGCGTCGGAGGCGCCCATGGCGATCTGCGCCACGTAGACGTTGCCGTAGCTCATGGCCATCATGCCGAGGTCCTTCTTGCCCGCGGGCTTGCCGCTGGCCGCGAACTTGGCCACCGCGCCCATGGGCGTGGCCTTGGACATCTGGCCGCCCGTGTTGGAGTAGACCTCGGTGTCCATGACCAGCACGTTGACGTTGCGGCCGGAGGCCAGCACGTGGTCGAGGCCGCCGTAGCCGATGTCGTAGGCCCAGCCGTCGCCGCCCATGATCCAGACGCTCTTCTTCACCAGCATGTCGGCCAGGTCGGCGAGCCGCTTGGCGCGGGGGTCGTCCACCTTCGCCAGACGGGCCCGCAGCTGCTCCACGCGCTCGCGCTGGTCGTGGATGTCCGCCTCGCTCTTCTGCTCGGCGCCGAGGATGGCGTCGGCCAGGCCGGCGCCGACGGCGTCGCGCAGGTCCGCCAGGAGCTCGCGGGCGTACTCCGTCTGCTTGTCGATGCTGAGGCGGAAGCCCATGCCGAACTCGGCGTTGTCCTCGAAGAGGCTGTTGGACCAGGCCGGGCCGCGGCCGGCGGCGTCCTTGGACCAGGGCGTCGTGGGCAGGTTGCCGCCGTAGATCGACGAGCAGCCCGTGGCGTTGGCCACCACCATGCGGTCGCCGAAGAGCTGGCTGACGAGCTTCACGTAGGGCGTCTCGCCGCAGCCGGCGCAGGCGCCGCTGAACTCGAAGAGCGGCTGCAGGAACTGGCTGTCCTTGACCTTGGTCACGTTCAGCGCCCGGCGGTCGGGCTCGGGCAGGCCGAGGAAGAACTCGAAGTTCTCGCGCTCCTGGTCGCGGATGGGCGTCAGCGGCTCCATGTTGATCGCCTTGAGGCGCACCTCGGCCTTGTTCTTGGCCGGGCAGACGTGGACGCAGAGCCCGCAGCCGGTGCAGTCCTCGGCCGCCACCTGGAGCGTGTAGGCCTGGCCGGCCAGCTCCTTGCCCTTGGCGTCGGTGTGCTTGAAGGTCCCGGGCGCGCCCGCGAGCGCGGCGGGTTCGTAGATCTTGGGACGGATCGCCGCGTGGGGGCAGATCAGCGCGCACTTGTTGCACTGGATGCACACGGCCGGATCCCAGACCGGCACCTCCAGCGCGATGGCCCGCTTCTCCCAGCGCGCCGTGTCGGTGGGGAAGGTGCCGTCGGCGGGGAAGGCGCTCACGGGCAGGTCGTCGCCGCGCCCGGCGATGATCTCCGCCGTCACGCGCTTCACGAACTCCGGCGCGCGGTCGGACACCGGCGGCTTGAGCCCGGTCCGGCTGGTGACGGCCGCCGGCGTCTTCACCTCGTGCAGGCCGGCCAGCGTGCCGTCGACGGCCGCGTAGTTCTTGCGCACGACCTCCTCGCCGCGCTTCCCGTAGGTCTTCTCGATGGCCTTCTTGATCTGGGCGATGGCCTCCTCGCGCGGCAGCACGCCGCTGATGGCGAAGAAGCAGGTCTGCATGATCGTGTTGATGCGCACGCCCATGCCCGTCTCGCCGGCCACCTTGTAGGCGTCGATGACGAAGAGCCGCAGCCCCTTGTCCAGGATCGCCTGCTGCGTGGGCAGCGGGAGCGTCTCCCAGACTTCCTCGGGGCCGGCCTGGGTGTTGAGCAGGAAGACCGCGCCCGGCTTGGCCTTGGCCAGCATGTCGTACTTCTCGAGGAAGACGCTCTGGTGGCAGGCCACGAAGTCCGCGTCCTGGATCAGGTAGCTGCTGCGGATGGGCTTCTTGCCGAAGCGCAGGTGGCTGATGGTCATCGACCCGCTCTTCTTGGAGTCGTAGACGAAGTAGCCCTGCGCGAAGCTGTCCGTGTTCTCGCCGATGATCTTGATGCTGTTCTTGTTCGCGCCCACGGTGCCGTCGGCGCCGAGGCCGAAGAACATGCCCTGGAAGGTGCCCTTGTCGGCGACGGTCCAGGCCGGGTCGTAGTCGAGCGAACTCTGGGTCAGGTCGTCGTTGATGCCCACCGTGAAGCGGTTCTTGGACTTCGCCTTGCCCAGTTCGTCGAGCACGCCGCGGGCCATGGCCGGCGTGAACTCCTTGGAGGAGAGGCCGTAGCGGCCGCCGACCATGCGCGGCATGGCGGGCAGGGGCAGGCGGCCCTCGGCCTGCGCCTCGGCGAGGGCGGTGAGGACGTCGGCGTAGAGCGGTTCGCTCTGGGCGCCCGGCTCCTTGGTGCGGTCGAGCACCGCGATGGCCTTGACGGACTTGGGCAGCGCGGCGAGGAGGGCGTCCGCGGCGAAGGGACGGTAGAGGCGCACCTTGATCAGGCCCACCTTCTCGCCGGCGGCGTTCATCGCCTCCACCGCCTCGTGGGCGGTCTCGGCGCCGGAGCCCATCATGATGAGCACGCGCTCAGCCTCTGGATCGCCCACGTAGTCGAAGAGGTGGTACTGCCGGCCGGTGAGCTTGGCGAAGCGGTCCATGGCCGCCTGCACGTGCTCCGGGCACGCGGTGAAGTAGGGGTTCGCCGCCTCGCGGGCCTGGAAGAAGACGTCGGGGTTCTGCGCCGAGCCGCGCAGCACCGGGCGCTCGGGGCTGAGCCCGCGCTCGCGATGCGCGCGAACGAGCGCGTCGTCCACCATGGCGCGCATGTCGTCCTCGGTGAGCTGTTCCACCTTGAGGACCTCGTGGCTGGTGCGGAAGCCGTCGAAGAAGTGGAGGACGGGCACCCGCGCCGCGAGCGTGGCCGCCTGCGCGATGAGCGCGTTGTCCATGACCTCCTGCACCGAACCGCTGGCCAGCAGCGCCCAGCCCGTCTGGCGGACGCCCATCACATCGCTGTGATCGCCGAAGATCGACAGCGCGTGGGTGGCCACCGTGCGCGCCGACACGTGGAAGACCGTGGACGTCAGCTCGCCCGCGATCTTGTACATGTTGGGGATCATCAGGAGCAGGCCCTGGGAGGCGGTGAAGGTCGTGGTGAGCGCGCCGGTCTGCAGGCTGCCGTGCACCGCGCCGGACGCGCCGCCCTCGCTCTGCATCTCGACCACGGTGGGCACCGTGCCCCAGATGTTCTTCTGCCCGCGGGCCGAGTAGTCGTCGGCCAGCTCACCCATGTTCGAACTGGGCGTGATCGGGTAGATGGCGATGACTTCGTTGACCTTGTGCGCCACGTAGGCAGCGGCTTCGTTGCCGTCGATGGTCACCATTCTGCGGCTCATGCTGGTCCCTCCATGTGGAATTCGGGACCCAATTTACTGACAAGCGCACGGGCGCGCCAGCGAAGAAACTTGGTTTTCGGGCCGTAAATTATGTCTGACCGAGGCCGCTATTGGCTGTCTTCGGCCGCCCCCGGGGGCGGGTTGTTCAGCGGCGGCGCGTGTCTGGCGCTATCGGACCTCCTGGTCTCGCCCGCCCCCGGGGGCGGCTGGGGGCTGCCGCGGGAAGATTCTCTCGACTATCTGTCGTGCCGCCCTTGACGGCCTTCGTATGATACTATACATTGGTATCCCTCGCAAGCCTCCCGCTGCACTTTCCTGGGACTTTCATCATGCAGACTCGAGCCGACCGCGCCCGGCGACTGCACCGGGCTCTGACGACTGAACTTGAGCGACTGCAACGCCTCGAGAAGGGCGCGCTGCTCTCCTTCGCGTCGATCCTGGAGGAGGGGCTTTACCGCGAACTGGGCTACTCCTCGATCCATGCCTACGGGCGAGAGGCGCTGGGCTTCTCCGAGCGCAAGCTCTCGGCCTTCGTGCGCATGGCCGGTGCACTCGAGCGCCTGCCGGAGACACGACGCGCCGTCGAGTCTGGCGAGCTGCCCTGGACCAAGGCGCGGGAGCTCGTCTCGGTGGCGACGCCGGCGAACGAAGGCCGCTGGCTCGACGATGCCAAGCGGCTCGGCCGCCGCGCGCTGGAGCGCAAGGTGAAGGCGAGCCGGCCGCGGCCGCCGAGGAAGCGCCAGGATCCCCCGGCGCTGTTCGCGGCGGGCGAGCCCGAAGCGCGTCGCAGCGACGCCGAAGCCGCCGCGCCCCTGCGCGTCACGCTGAGCTTCACGCCCGAGCAGTACGCGCGCTGGGAAGCGCTGATCGAACAGCTTCGCAAGGACGGGCAGCTAGACCCGAAGGAAGAGCTGGTGCTCGCAGCGCTCGCCATCCGCCCCCGGGGGCGGGTGAAGCAAGCCGCCACCGTGATCATTCGCCGCTGCCCGGACTGCGGGGCGCAGGCCTACGTCACGGGCCGCGGCGAACTGCCCGCCCCCGGGGGCGACCCGCCGCGCACGCTCACGCCCGCGCTGCGGCGGAAGATCCTCGCCCGTGACGGCCACCGCTGCCAGGGTCCGGGCTGCACGAGCACGCGCTTCCTCGAAGTTCACCACCGGAAGCCCCGCGCGAACGGCGGCACGAACGACCCGAGCAACCTGATCACGCTCTGCAGCGCGTGCCATCAGCTCCATCACGAGCGGGGCCTCGCGCGGGCGGTCGTCGCCGGGGCGAGCGCGCGCGGCTCGCCCTGACTGACGCCGCTGCACGAAAAAGCCCGGCGACACGGGGTCGCCGGGCTTTGGAGCTTCCGCGGAACCGCGGCTACTGCAGGAGCAGCATCTTGCGGGTCTGGGTGTGGTCCGGTGCGTCCAGGCGGTAGAAGTACACGCCCGAGCTCACGCGCACGCCCGCGTCGTCGCGGCCGTTCCAGTCGACCGTGTGCTCGCCGGCCTCCAGGTGCTCGTCGATGAGCGTGGCGACCTGGCGCCCGTTCACGTCGAAGACGAAGAGGCGCGCCTGCCCGGCATCGGGCAGGGAGAAGCGGATCGTCGTCTTCGGGTTGAAGGGGTTCGGGTGGTTCTGGCCCAGCGCGAAGACCGCCGGGACGGTCTTGGGCGTGCCGGGCATATACCGGGCGAGGCCGCCGGCCACCGTAAGCGTGTAGCTGCTCGTGGCGCCGAGGTAGCCGTCCACCCGCAGGTAGTAATGGCCCGCGGCGGCATTGTAGCTGCCGGCCTCGGGGTTGGAGGTGGTGTAACCGCGCGCGACTTCGGTCAGCGACGAGTTGTAGAGGTACCAGTCCAGGTCCGCGCTGGAACCGATCGCCACCGAGATGTTGATGTTCCCGGCAGTGGCGACGTCCAGGTAGAACCAGTCGTCGTCGCTGCTGCTGGAGATCGTGCCCGCGACGGCCGTGCCATCGCCCACGGGGCCGTTGGCCGTGCTCGAGTCGCCGTTGGGCTCGGTCTCGGCGGTGATGCCGCTGCCGCCGCCCGAGCCTGCCGTGACGCTGATGTCGTCGAAGGCGAAGCCGTCGGTGGCGATGGGGTAGTTGTCGTACTGCTGGAACTTCACGACGAAGCTGCCGTTGAGCGCGAGCCCGTTGGCGCTGGCGAGCGCGTCAAGGTCCAGCGTGAAGTGCTGCCAGGTGTTGTTCGCGTAGCTGGCGCCGTTCAGGTTCTGCACCTTCACGAAGCTGGCGCCATCGTTGCTGGAGAAGTAGACGCCGTCGGTGCTGTGCGTCTCGTCGCCGAACTCCTTCCACCAGAAGTCCAGCACCACGTCGGTCTGGCCGGCGAGGTCGAGCAGCAGCCAGGCCTCGTTGGTGGCGTAGCTGCCGCTGGTGGAGGTGTCCATGGTCATCTGGTAGCTGCCCGAATGGGGCGAGTTCGCGCTGGTGATCAGCACGCGGCCGTTGCCGGTCGAGGCGGTGGTCCAGTAGCTGTCCACCGCGCCGGACTCGAAGCCGGTGCTGTAGGGCACCGTGGCGCGATCGCCGCCGCTGGGCACCGTGATCGTGAAGTTGCTGTTGCTCGCGTCGGAGGCCGTGCCGCCTGACACGCGCACGCGGCCCTGGGTCGTGGCCTCGGCGGGCACGGTCCAGGTGTAGCTGCCGTCGTTGGCCGTGCTGCCGGTGATGCTGGTCCAGCTCGAGCCGCCGTTGGTGGAGTAGTCGATGCTCACCGTCGTGAAGGTGCCGGTCCAGCTCCAGGTGATGCCGGCGGCGTCACCCGCGGTGAAGTTCTCGCCGCCGTTGGGCGCCGTCACCGTGATCGCGTCGGGCGGCGGGGCGCTGCCCTGGACGGTGATGTCGTCGAAGGCGAAGCCGTCGGTGCTGATCGGGTAGTTGTCGTACTGCTGGAACTTGACGACGAAGGTGCTGGTCAGCGAGAGGCCGTTGGCGGAGGCGAGCGCGTCGAGGTCCAGCGTGTAGTGCTGCCAGGTGTTGTTCGTGGTGCTGCCGCCGTTCAGGTTCTGCACCTTGACGAAGCTCGCGCCGCCGTTGCTGGAGAAGTAGACGCCGTCGGTGCTGTGCGTCTCGTCGCCGAACTCCTTCCACCAGTAGTCCAGGTCCACGCCGGTCTCCCCGGAGAGGTCCAGGTGCAGCCAGGCCTCGTTGGTGGCGTAGCTGCCGCTGGTGGACGTGTCCATGGTCATCTGGTAGCTGCCCGAGTGGGGCGTGTTGGCCGTGGTGATCAGCACGCGGCCGTTGCCGCTGGACGTGGTCGTCCAGTAGCTGTCCACCGCGCCAGACTCGAAGCCGGTGCTGTAGGGCAGAGTGGCGTAGTCGCCGCCGGTGGAGACGTTGATCGTGAAGTTGCTGTTGCTGGTGTCGGACGCCGTGCCGCCGCTCACGCGGATGCGGCCCTGGGTCGTGGCCGTGGACGGCACGGTCCAGCCGTAGCTGCCGTCGTTGGCGGTGCCGGTGACCACGGTGCTCCAGCTCGCGCCACCGTTGCTCGAGAAGTCGATGTTCACGGTGCTGAAGCTGCCCTGGCTGGTCCAGGTGATGGTGGCGCTGCCGCCGCCGGTCAGCGTCTCGCCGCCGTTGGGATAGGTGACGGTCACCTGGTCCGTGGTCGTGCCGCCGCCGACCGCCGCCGCCGCGTCCACCATGCCGTAGCCGGTGTAGCGGTCCCAGCCCGTGCCGGACTCGACGCTGGTGATGTCCTGCGCCGTGCTGCGCAGCTGGGTGCGCACCTGCGCCGGGGTCCAGCCCGGGTTGGCGGCCTTGATGAGGGCGCAGACCCCCGCCGCGTAGGGCGTGGCGCAGCTCGTGCCGTTGAACCACTTGGAGTAGTCGCTCGGATCGTAGCCCGCCGAGCCGAGCAGGTCGGTGGTGGGCAGGATCGTGGGGGCGATCACGTCGACCGCGCTGGCAGCGCCCTGGGAGGTCGAACCGTAGTTCGAGCCCCACCAGCGCTCGCCGTCGCAGGTGTAGCCGTTGGGGTCAGCATTCACCCCGGGGTTCAGCTCGCTGCTGTTGCTGCTCGAGCGCTTGCGCTCGCCGCAGGGGGAGGCCGCGCCCACCGCGATCACGTACTGGTTGATCGCCGGGTAGCTGATGGTGCTGGCGTTCTCGTTGCCCGTGGCCGCGAGGATCGTCACGCCGGCGTTGTAGGCGTACTGCAGCGCGGTGTCCGTGGCCGGGTCGCTGCTGATCGCCGCGCCCAGGCTCATGCTGATGATGTCCGCGCCGTTGTCCGCCGCGTGATAGAGCGCGTTCTGGATGGACGAGAAGTACATGCTGCCGGCGCTGTTGGCCACCTTGAGCGGCATGATGCTGCAGTCGGCGGCGATGCCGGCCGTGCCGAGGCTGTTGGTCATGGCCGCGGCCACGCCGGCGCAGGCGGTGCCGTGGCCGGGGGAGGCGGAGTTGTCGTCCGGGTTGCTGTCGTTGTCACCGTAGTCGTAGCCGGCGACCTGGCGCAGGTCCGGATGACCCGCCTCGACGCCGCTGTCGATGATGGCGATGATCACGCCGCTGTTGCCGAAGCCCTGCGCGCCGTCCCACGCCGCGTGGGCGTTGGCGTCGAAGCCGGGCGTGCCCACCGGCGAGCCGTTCTCGTGGCTGAAGGTGGACCAGTCGTAGCTGAGGAGCTGGGCCGTGTTGTTGTGGCCCCAGTGCAGCGAGTGCATGGGGTCGGAGGGCACGACCGCGGGGAAGGCCCGCCAGTCGACCGTGGCCGCCTCCACCTCGGGCAGGTCGGCGAGGCGCCGCGCCAGCTGGTCCGCCGCCACGCGCGCCGTGAAGTCCACGATGAACCAGCGCTCCACGCCCAGCGCCTCGGCCTGCCGCTGATCGGCGGGCGTGGCGTAGGCGCGGCGGACGGTCGCCGCCTGCACGGAGGCGAGCACTGCGTCCACACGGTCGATGCCTGTGCGGGCGGCGGGCAGGGCCGCGTCGCGCGCGAGCGTGCCGGGGATGATCGATGCCTCCATGGCGTCCTGCTGGAGCTTCACCAGGACGCGGCCCGGGGCGAAGAGCGGGAGGGCCTCGCCTCGGGCCTGGAAGCCGGATTGAACCGGGGTGAACTCGCGCGTGTTCGCCGCGGCCGCGGGGCCGGGCAGCGCGAGCAGGATGCAGAGGGCCAGGGCCAAAGCCGCCGGCGCCAGCGCCTTGTGAAGCGCAGCTTTCATCGCGATCCTCCTCGATGCTGGGGTTGTGGCGCGGATGGGGAGACCGCGCGAGGGGAGCGATGTGCCGGCTCCCCCATGCTCGTAGATGTAACATGCGTGCGCTAGCCTGTCTGCAAAAAAGCTGATTGAGGAGGAGGATTCTCGGCGATACCGGGCAAGTCCCTGCGCAAGTGAGGGTTGTCGACGTTTACGTCCAGGGAGGCGACAGTGTCCTTGATTGATTACACGTCCCGACTGGCATGAGACTTCTTTCACGATAACTGCTTGCCCGCGCGCGCCCATGCGCGTTGTGTCCGGACCAGCGCTGGCGCTACAATTGAGCCGCTCAAGCCGGGAGGTCCGCCATGTCACGCCACGCCCCGTGGTTCGTCGCCCTCGCCCTGATCCTTCCCGCCCTCGCCCACGCCGACGCCGGCGACCAGATCTGGCGCTTCCAGGGCATCGAGGACATCAACGCCATGGCCACGCTGCCGGATGTCGACGGCGACGGATCCCCTGACATCGTGGTGGAGACCTACGACGCCGGCGCCGCGGGCGACCATCTCTACCTGCTCTCCGGCGGGATGGGGGACCCGCCGCCGGTGATCTGGTCGGCCCGGCCGAGCAGCGGCGTCAGCGACGGTGGCGGCGACGGCGACAACTGCCTCGAGGTCTGCGGCGACCTCTCCGGCGACGGCTTTCCCGACGTGCTGCTGGGCACGGCCTGGGGCAACCGCAGCGTCCACGCCATCGACGGCCGCACCGGCGCCCTGCTCTGGACCTTCGACTCCTACGACACGCCCGCCTCGGGCTGGGTCTACGACGTGAGCGCCGTCCCCGACATCGACGGCGACGGCCTCCCCGAAGTCGCCTGCGCCCTGGGCAGCGACAGCAACAGCGGCTACCTCTTGAGCGGCGCCGACGGCGTTCCCCTCTGGCGCTTCTACCATCCCCTGGACGCGGTCTACATGGCCGTGGCCCTGCCGGACGTGAACGGCGACGACGCGGCCGACGTGCTGTTCTGTGCCGGCGACAACGACCACAGCGTCTACTGCGCCAGCGGCGTCGGTGTGAACGGTGTTGGCACCCAGCTCTGGGTCCGCGACACCGGGGCCAGCAACTACGCCGCCACCCTGGTTGACGATGTCAACGGCGATGGCGTCGACGACGTTGTCATCGGCAACTGGGGCCAGTCCGCCCAGGTGCGCTGCTACAGCGGCCGCGAGGGCAACCTGCTCTGGACCTTCGACAACGGCAGTTTCCAGTACATCATGCGGCTCGTCACCCTCGATGACGTCAACGGCGATGGCGTCCGCGACGTTGCCATCGGCTCCTGGGATCGCGCCGTGCGCGTGGTGAGCGGCGCCGACGGCGCGCTGATCTGGCAGTCCTGGGCCGGCACGCTGAACGGCGGCGACTTCTGGGCCGTGGACAGGGTGGACGACGTCACCGGCGACGGCGTGAACGAGGTCATCGGCGGCTCCTTCGACACCAAGGTCTACCTCTTCAACGGCGCCGACGGCGACACGCTCTGGATCTTCGCGGCCGGCGCGCGCCTCTTCAGCGTGCGCGGCACCGACGATCTGAACGGCGGCGGCCCCGACGTGCTGGCCGGCACGCAGTACCTGACCAGCGGCGGCTGGGCCTACGCTATCGAGGGCGGCGTGGACCTGACCGCCGTCCCGCCCGCGGTGGCCGTGGACGGCCGCGCGCTGCGCAGCCAGGACGGCCCCGTGCGCCTCCGCTGGGAGAGCAGCGAGCCGCTGCCCTTCAACGTCTACCGGCTGCTGCCGGCGCCGGAGGCCGCGCAGGGCCGCGCGGCGCTGGCGCAGCGCTTCCGCGAGGGCGGGATCAGCCAGCGCGAACTGGTGGCGGCGGTGAAATCCGAGCCTGAGACGAGTCCGCAGCCGCTGAACCCCGAACCCCTCGAGCCCAGCGCGGAGAACGGCCGCTGGCGGTACACCTTCGACGACGCCGCCCCCGCCGGCGGCGCCCGCTACGAGCTCTACGGCCTCACGGCGGACGGCGCCGAGTTCCTGCTGCTCACCCTCGAACCCGAGGACCTCGCTCCCGCGCTCATCCAGTCGGCCTCGCTCGCGCCCAACCCCTTCAACCCCCGCTGCACGCTGGACTTCACGCTGGGCGCCCCGGCCTCCGTGAGCCTGGCCGCCTATGACGTCCACGGCCGCCGCGTGGCCACGCTTCCGGCGCGGGACTTGCCCGCGGGCGCGCAGAGCCTGCGCTGGGACGCGCAGGGCGACGACGGCCGCGCCCTCGCGGCCGGGGTCTATCTGCTCCGCCTCAGCGCCGGGGACGAGCACCGCACCCTCCGCGCCGTGCTGCTGAAGTAGCCAGAGGCTTGACTTCGGCCCCCCGGGCCGCTTGACTCCCTCCAGCCCCGGCGGCCGACCGCGCTGCCGGGGCGATGCCGATACCCGAGGAGCCCCATGCGCGCCGTGAGCGTCACCTACCGCTGCAAGAGCCTCAAGAAGATGAAGCGCTTCTACACCCGCGTCCTCGGCTGGGACGTGAGCGAGGAGGGGCCGAACTTCTGCTACCTGGACACCGGCGGCCTCACGCTGGGACTCGTGGAGTCCGAGCCCGGCGCCTGGGACGCGCCCACCGGCGACTCCACGTTCCTCGACGTGGAGATCGACGATCCCATCACCCTGCGCTCCGTGCTCGCGGAGCGGGGCGTCGCCATCTTCAAGGAGGAGCTCACGGACGCCGCGCTCTTCCTGCACGTGCGGGATCCGGAGGGCAACCTGATCAGCTTCTTCAAGGCGACCAGCCACTGAACGAGGAGATTCGCATGCCTCGACGCGGCGCCCTACCCCTGGCCGCCCTGCTGCTGCTTTCCTTCGCGACCGCCGCGTGGGCCGATCGCGTGGCGCTCCACGCGGCCACGCTGCGGGCGGGGGAGCCCCTGCCCGCCCTGCAAGGCCCCGCCGCCACGGACGCCCTGCGCATCCTGCAGTTCGACCACGCGCCCGGCCGGCGCGACCGCGATCGGATCGAGGGCGTGGGCGCGCGCATCCTCGGCTACCTGCCCGACGACGCCTATCTGCTGCGCGCGGAAGACGCCGTGCTCGCGCGCCTCGCGGCGCTGCCCGGCGTCGACCTGCTCACCGACTATCGACCGTCCTGGCGCGTCGCGCCGCGCGCGCGGGTCGCCGCGCGTGACGCGGCCGGCCCGCTCACGCTGACGGCGCTGCTCGCCGACGGCGCGCCCGTCCGCCTGCGGGCGGATCAGGCCGCGGCGCTGGGCGCGCGCGTCGAACGCACGGCCGACCGGGAGCGGCGCCCGCGACTGTGGCTCAGCGCGCCCGCCGGCGCGCTCGACGCCCTGTCGGCGCTGCCCGATCTGCTCTGGCTGGAGCCGGCGGCGGAGCTCTCCGACCGCATGAGCCGCGTCCCCTGGATCGTGCAGAGCGGCATCTGGCACAGCACGCCGGTCTGGGACCACGGCATCCACGGCGAGGGGCAGATCGTGGGGCACATCGACTCGCAGCTCGACGACACCGTCTGCTGGTTCGCCGATCCCGAAGGCGATCCCATCGGGCCCGACCATCGGAAGATCGTCTACCGCGGCCCGCAGATCGCGCACGGCCAGACCCACGGCACGCACACGGCCGGCATCCTCTGCGGGGATGCGGCGCCCATCGACGAGACCATGGGCACGCAGTTCAGGGGCATGGCCTGGGCCGCACGCATGGCGCACTCCGACTACCAGGAGACGGGCTACGACCTCTACGGCGACCTCGTCACCCACTACGAGCACGGCGCGCGCGTGCACAGCAACTCCTGGGGCAGTTCCGAGCAGGCCTACACGGCGCTCTGCGCGGACATCGACGCCTTCAGCCACGACTACGAAGAGAGCGTGGTGCTCTTCGCCGTGGCCAACGGGGCCATCGGCGCGCCGCTGGGCTCGCCCGAGAACGCGAAGGACGTGGTGGGCGTGGCCGCCGCCCACATCGAGGAGTCCGTGGGCGACTTCAACGCGCACGCCAACGGGGGCAGCGGCCCCACGCAGGACGGCCGCCGCAAGCCCGAGGTGTTCACGCCGGGGGCCGGCGTCTGGGCCGCCGACTCCGAGGCCGACTGCGGCCTCCGCGCGATCTCGGGGACGTCCATGGCCTGTCCCTCCGCCGCCGGGGCCGTCGCGCTCATCCGCCAGTACCTCACGGACGGCTTCTACCCCAGCGGCGCGGCGACGCCCGCCGACTCGCTGGCGCCCAGCGGCGCGCTGCTGCGCGCGCTGCTGATGAACGCCACCGTCCCCATGGACAGCTTCCCGCCCGGCTATCCCAACGACGTGGAAGGCTGGGGACGCGTGCTGCTCGACGACGCCCTCTTCTTCGCCGGCGACAGCCGCGAGCTCTGGCTCGCCGACCGCCGCAACGCGGAGGGCCTGGACACGGGCGATCGCTACATCTACCGGATCCAGGTCGAAACCGCCGGCGAGCCGCTGGCGGTGACGCTCGCCTTCACGGACCCGCCGGCGCAGCCCGGCGCGCTGACGCCGGTGGTGAACGATCTCGACCTGGAGGTCGTGGGGCCCGATGGCCTGTTCCTCGGCAACGTGTTCGACGTCGACGCGGGCGAGTCCATGCCCGGCGGCGATCCCGACGCGCTGAACATGGTGGAGCGCGTGCTGGTCAAGGCGCCGACGCCGGGCGAGTGGGAGATCCGGGTGCGCGGCCGTCGCGTTCCCCTCGGGCCCCAGGGCTACGGACTCGCCGTCAACGGCGACCTCGGCGAGTCGGTCACCGCCTACCTCGAGGATCCGGCCTTCGTCCGCCTGGAGAACCCCTTCCCCAACCCCTTCGTGGCCGGTGGGGGAGCGACGCTCTCGCTGCGCGCCGAACTGCGGGCGGACCAGAGCGTGGCGCTGCGCATCTACGACGTGGCCGGTCGCCGGGTCGCGCGGCTCGGCGGCGCGGAGCAGGGCGGCGAGGTGGACCTGCGCTGGGACGGCCGCGACGACGATGGCAATCCCGCGGCGAGCGGCATCTACTTTGCTCGGCTGGAGACGGCGGGCGGCGGTGTCTCCCAGGCCGCACGGATCCTGCTCCTGCGCTGAGCGGGGGCGGGCGTCCTCGGGTCATATCTGCCGGCACGGCAGGACTTTCCCATCATCAGCCAACTGGACAGCCCCCCTGGGGCATGCTATACGGCGGCATGGCCATGACGACCTACCTCGACAAGCTCCGCAAGCTGTCCCGGAACCTGTGGTGGACCTGGCATCCCGAGGTCATCGCCATCTACCGGGATCTGAATCCGGCCCGCTGGCGCGGCACGCACCACAGCCCGCTGGCCTTCCTCGAGCACTTCGAGGAGTGGGAGCTGCTGCCGCGCGCCGAAGAGATGGCCATCGACAGCCGCATCAACTACGCCTTCCACCGCCTGGAGGAGTACCTGGCGACCCCGGGGCTGCGGGACCAGGGCGGCCCGGGCTCGCTGCTGGCGCAGCCCGTGGCCTACTTCAGCGCGGAGTTCGGCCTGCACGAGTCGCTGCCGCTCTACTCGGGCGGTCTGGGGATTCTCGCGGGCGATCACATCAAGAGTGCGTCGGACCTGGGGCTGCCCCTGATCGGCGTCGGGCTGTTCTACTTCCACGGCTACTTCCGCCAGCACCTCGACAGCGACGGCTGGCAGCAGGAGTCCTACGGCGAGGCGGACCTCGAGACCCTGCCCATGTCCCTGGCCAAGGGCGCCGACGGCCAGCCGCTCATGATCGCGGTGGAGACCCGCGACAGCATCATCCACGCGCGCGTGTGGAAGGCCGAGGTGGGCCGCTGCACCATGCTGCTGCTGGACAGCAACGTGGACGCGAACGACGCCTTCAACCGCCAGCTCACCAGCACGCTCTACGGCGGCGACCGCAGCACGCGCATCCGCCAGGAGCTGCTGCTGGGCGTGGGCGGGCTGCGCGCGCTGAACGCGCTGGGCATCGATCCGGGGGTGCTGCATCTCAACGAGGGCCACAGCGCCTTCGTCGTGCTCGAGCAGGCGCGGCGCTTCATGGAGCGCGACGGCATGAGCTGGGACGAGGCGCGCGCCGAGGTGAGCCGGATGACCGTCTTCACCACGCACACGCCGGTGGAGGCGGGGCACGACCGCTTCTCGCCGGACCTGGTGGAGGAGGCGCTGGCGCCGCTGGCCGCGCGCATGGGCCGGTCCGTGGAGGACGTCCTCGCCATCGGCCGCGTGGAGGCTGGCAACCCGAACTCGCTCTTCTGCATGACGACCCTGGCCCTGCGCTCGGCCGACCGCGCCAACGGCGTGTCGGCGCTGCACGGACGGGTGAGCCGCCGCATGTGGCACCGCCTCTGGCCGGAGCGGGCCGAGCGCGAGGTGCCGATCGGTCACATCACCAACGGCGTGCACGTGCCCACCTGGGTGGCGCCGTCGATGGCCAAGCTCTACGAGCAGCGCATCGGCAGCGACTGGCAGGACCGGATCCACGAGCCCGAGACCTGGCGGCGCATCTACAAGCTCAATCCCGGCGAGCTGTGGGAGGCGCACCAGCTGCTGAACTCGCGGCTGGTGGGCTTCGCGCGCCGCCGCTCCGTGGCCCAGGTGACGCGCCGCCGCGAGGGCAAGGAGGCCGTCGCCGACGCCTCGCGCGTGCTCTCGACGCGCGCCCTCACCATCGGCTTCGCGCGCCGCTTCGCCACCTACAAGCGCGCCGACCTGCTGCTGGACGACATGGACCGCCTCGCCCGTCTGCTGGGCGACGAGCAGCGCCCCGTGCAGTTCATCTACGCCGGCAAGGCCCACCCGGCCGACGAGCCCGGCAAGGGCAAGCTCCAGCGCCTCTTCCAGCTCTCCCGCGACCCGCGCTTCAAGGGCCGTCTGGTGGTGCTGGAGGACTACGACATCAACGTGGCGCGCCACATGGTGCAGGGCGTGGACCTGTGGCTCAACACGCCGCGGCGCCCGCTCGAGGCGAGCGGCACCAGCGGGCAGAAGGTCGTCATGAACGGCGGGCTGAACTGCTCGATCCTGGATGGCTGGTGGGCCGAGGCCTACGACGGCGCCAACGGCTTCGCCATCGGCGGCAACTACCACCACAGCGATCCCGAGGTGCAGGACGCGCACGACCGCGAGGCGCTGTTCCGCGTGCTGGAGGAGCAGGTGATCCCGCTCTACTTCCAGCGCAATCCCGAGGGCATCCCCCTGGGTTGGGTGGACATGATGAAGAACAGCATCGCCACCCTGGCCTGGCGCTTCAGCGCCAATCGCATGGTGCGGGACTACCTGTACCAGTGCTATCAGCCGGCCGCGGGGACCGCCCAGCGCTCGCGCGTCTGACCGCGAGCGTCATTTCGATCATTCAAGATCCCTTCCACCTGTTCGGAAGGTCCATTCCCTGTGAATTTTCCCGGAAACCCTGGGGGATTCCCATCCACTGTGCTATACTGTCGGCCGTTCGGGCGCCGACAGGTAAGGACCCTTACAGACCTTGGAGCCCGGCGCCGCGGTCTCCCGTGAACTCGCGAGAGAGCCCGGGCTTTTGTTTGGGGATCGACCCACCGCCACAACGGGGCTGCAGCACGATGCGACACCTGCTCGTCATTCTGATCTGCCTGCTCGCGATGCCTGTGCAGGGGGCCATCTATCCGCCCAACACGCCCATGGCCTACGTGCGCGAGTACCCCACGGGCACCCTCCCCGCCGGGGTCTTCGTCCCCGTCCGCGTGCAGCTGGTCAACAACAGCAGCGACACCATCGGCGGGCTCTACTTCTCCGACCAGTACCCGACCTGGATCACCGTCGCGCCCGGCACCGTGACCGTGAACGACGAGCCGGTGGAGTTCGCCTACGAGAACGGCGACGTGCTGATGCCTGGCCGTCGCAGCTTCCGCTGGATCCTCGACGATCCGTCCGGGCCCGGCGGCCGTGGCGTGCTGGCGCCCGGCGATCGCGTGGTGATCAGCTACTCGATCCGCGCGGGCGGCGAGGGCGCCTTCACCACCAATGGCGACGGCTGGTTCGGCCTGCGGAACAGCAGCGACGACACGCCCGTCCACGGCTGGGATGGCCACAGCCCGCTGCTGACCTTCGGGAACAGCACGGACGTCGCCCCGGTCGGCCCCGGCAATCTGCTCGCGGCGCCCTATCCCAACCCCTTCAATCCCAGCACCACCCTCCGCTTCGAGACCACGGCCGAGCAGAGCTTCCTGCGCCTGGCGATCGTGGACACGGCGGGCCGGCAGCTCCGCGTGCTGGCCCAGGGGCGCTTCGAGTCCGGCACGCACAGCGTGGTCTGGGACGGTCGCGACGACGCGGGCAGCCCGCTGCCGTCGGGCGTCTACCTGGCGCGCCTGACCAGCGGGAACGGGCTCGAGGGCAGTCGAAAGCTGATGCTGGTCAAGTAGGCCCGCGGCTCAGTCGTCCCCCAGGAACTCCTCCAGATAGCGATAGTCCGGGGTCAGTGCGCCCTGGTGCGTGACGACGGCCCGCGCCAGCTCCGGCGGCAATCCCAGCTGGGCGAAGGGACGGTCGAAGTCCGTCCGCGCCAGCTGCGCGACGAAGCCCCGCAGCGCGGCGCTGAAGGTGTTCGAGGCGTCGCGGGGCAGCTCGCAGGGCAGGTTGTCCACGGCCATGTCCACGATGCCGCGTCCCTCGACGCCGTCCTTGAAGCCGTCGGAGATGGGATCGTAGACGAAGGTCGCCCGATCGGGCTCGGTGGCCTTGGTGGTGAACTCGATGCTGCCGTCGATGTCGCAGCTGATGTCGCCCACCACGCGCAGGTTGCGGCGGCCGGCGCTCCAGAGGCTGCGGGCGTCGGCGCGGGAGATGAGCCGCGGATAGCGCTCGGTCCAGTAGATGCAGTTCACCAGCGCGCTGAGGTAGGGCAGGTAGTCCGCGAAGCGGCCGCGGTAGTGCTCGGGGTTCGCGTAGTAGTCCTGGAGATCGAAGTCCGCGTCGCGATCGACGGGCAGGACCATGTCCTCCTCGCGGAAGACGACCTTGTAGAGCCGGTCCCGCGGCGGCTGCTTGTTCGAGAAGAGCGCCGCCAGCTCGCCGGGCTCCACCTCGTCGTGGGGGAAGAGGTCGAAGATCTCCTGCGCGCCTCGGCTGACGTTCCCGTAGCCGGCGAAGCCCACCACCATCGGCGCGAGGTCGGGGTCGATGCCCGCGCGAATGGACAGGCCCAGCTCGCGCAGCTCGCGCTTCGCGTGCTCCAGGTCGCTGTAGGCGTAGGCCTGCTTCACGCCCTGGAAGGGCGAGTCGAAGCCCTCCCAGCGCAGCCGGCGGTCGAGCGCGTGGAAGGTCTCGATCATGCCGGCCTGGCCGGCCTCGCGTCCGAAGAAGACGAGCCGCCGCCCCTTGGCGTCGGCGATGCGCTCGTAGTCGATGAGCGTGCAGCGCAGGTCGAGCAGCCGCTGCAGCAGCGGCATGTTGTAGGCCTGGCCCTTGATCACGTGCGCGAAGAAGACGTAGGCCGTCTCCGGCTCGAGCAGGTCGAGCGGGATTTCCTTCACCGCGAAGACCACCTTCGCGGGGCTCAGGTCCTCTTCCACGCGGCAACCCACGCCCGCGAAGTGCTCGTCCTTGTAGGTGCGGATGGGCGAGGGCTGCACGATGAAGTCCAGGCCGTCCTCGCGCGCGAGGCGGCCCAGATCGGCGGGCACCAGGGGCACGCGGCGCTCCCAGCGGTTCTTGTCTTCCCGACGAATGCCGATGATGTGAGGCATGCTGTGTCTCCGGGAGCTGGGCCGGCGCCCCGTGCGGGCCCGAGCGCTGGGCGACGGGGGCGGGTCAAACAGAGTCCAGGGTCCAAGATACACTTGCGCCGACGCAGGTCAAGCGGGCCGCGTGCCGCTGGGGCCGGCGTCCGCCGGACGCCGGCCCCCGAGCCTGGGATCGCCGCGAGTCGCTCTCACCCTCCTGCGTCAGCGATCCCCGGTGTCCGTCGGGGGCGTCAGGAGCCCCCGCTCCAGCAATCCGGCCAGCAGCGTCGCCGCGGGGGCGGCGCTGCCCTGCAGCCCGGCCAGGAGCACCGTCCCCAGCAGGACCGGCTGCAGGTCCGCGGTCTCGAGGGGCGGCAGACGCCCGTCCCCGCGGGCCTCGCCCAGCGTTCGCGCCAGCAGGGCTTCGCCGGGCAGCGCGTCGGGGTCGAGGCCGGGCCCGCCCCGCAGACCCTCGCCGAGCAGCAGCGGCGCCAGGGTCGGCCGCTCCTCGAGCAGGGCGGCCAGGGCCGCCGGCCAGGCCAGCAGGCGCCGCTCCGCCGAGTGCTCGGCCGCCAGGCGCGACTCCAGCGCCTCGGTGGCCCCGCGCAGCTCCTCCGCGAGCACTTCCCGGTAAAGGCCCTCCTTGCCCCGGAAGTGGTAGTTGATCAGGGCCTTGTTGACCCCGGCCTCCCGGGCGATCAGGTCCACGCGCGCGCCGTCGAAGCCCAGCCGGGCGAAGACCCGGCGGCCCGCGTTCAGCAACTGCCGACGGGTGACCGCGCTCATGGATGGCCTGTCCGTTCCGTCTTGACCGATTGTTTTAATTGAACGGTTAGATAATAGCAGCGACGATCAAGCCTGTCAAGGGGGCCGGCGGGGGAATCAGCGGAAGAGCGCCTTGAGGCCGCTCATGCTCTGGCGCGCGACGGGGACGGTGACCGGCAGATCGTAGGCCACCCAGATGTCCTTGTTGCCGTCGGGGAAGGCCGCGTAGACGATCTCCGTCCCCGCGGCGTTCCAGAGCGGCGACTGCTCGATGAAGCGCGTGTCGGTGAGCTGCACGAGCTCCTGGCTCTCGAAGTCCCAGAGCCAGAGGTCCCAGAGGATGACGTCGTCTCCCCCGGCGAAGGCGAGGTAGCGGCCGTCGGGCGACCAGCCCGGGTCGCTGCCCACCTTCATGTCGATGGGGATCTCCTCGGGCGCGCCGCCGGTGGCGGGCACGCGGTAGAGCCGCGTCTTGGTGAAGTCGCCGGGGGCGTGGGCGTCGAAGGCGACCCAGGCGCCGTCGGGGCTCCAGCAGGGGTGGAAGCAGTCCACGGGTCCGGTGCAGAGGCGGACCGCCGCGGACGGGTCCGCCAGGGGCATCACCCAGATCTCCACCTCGCCGCCCCGGTCGCTGGAGAAGGCCACGCGCTCGCCCGTGGGATCGATGGCGCCGAAGTTGTCGTAGCCGTCGTAGGTGGTGAGGTTGACGAGGGCGCCGTCGTCGGTGCTCTTCAGCCACAGGTCCATGTCGTCCACGCCGTGGCCGTTGTCGCGGCGCGAGGTGAAGAGGATCCACCCGCCCACGGGGCTCCAGTTCGCGTAGATGTCCACGCCGGGGTTGTCGGTGAAGTTCGTCAGCGGGCCGCCCCAGGCGCCCACGGTGTAGATCTCCCAGTCGCCGCTCATGGGCGAGGAGAAGCTGATCCACTGGCCGTCGGGCGAGAAGCTGGGCGCGCCGTCGGGATCGGGGCTGGCGGCCACCGGGCGGAAGAGCGTGGCGCCGCCCGGCGCGGGCGCGAGGGCGAGGACGAGGAGCGCGAGCAGAAGGCGGCGCACGGGGCCTCCCGAGTGAAGCGTGGCTATCTCCAGTCTAAGGCCTCGGCGCCGCCTTCGCAAAAGCATCAGCGCAGCAGGACGAGCCGCCGCACGGCCGTGCTGCCCTCGGCGCTCGCGCGCGCCAGGTAGACCCCGCTGGCGGCGGGCTGGCCCGCGTCGTCGCGACCGTCCCAGACCACCGTGTTCTCCCCGGCGACGCAGAGGCCGTCGAGCAGCGCGCGCACGCGGCGGCCGGCGGCGTCGTAGAGGACGATCCGCGCGGGACCGGCCGCATCGAGCGTCAGCGTGAGCGTGCTGTGCGGGTTGAACGGGTTGGGATGGGCGCTGAGCGCGATGGGCGCGGGCGCGGCGCCGTCAGGCACGGCCGTCGGGCCCAGCACGTTGGTGAGATAGAGGTCGCCGCCGCTGCCGAACTCGTTCGCGTGGACGTGCTTCCCGCAGGCCACCACCCAGTTGGGATAGCGGCCGCCGGGGAGGCCGTAGCCGTGCATGTCGAGGTCGTAGATGGAGCCGCTCGTGTTCACGCTGAAGACCGGCGAGGTCTCGCTGGAGCGGAAGATGTTGATCTCGGCGTTGGTGCCGGTCTGATCGCCCCAGCTGCCCATCGCGGCGGCGTAGCCGTCGATGGCGCTGGCCGAGGGCACGTCCTGGTAGCTGCCGCCGGAGACCGGGAAGAGATACTCCCAGCTCGGCACGTTGCCCGCGGCGGCGTCGAACCAGTGGACCTTGTTCTGGTTGTAGCTGGTCGTGTACCAGCCCGCGATCAGGGCGCCGTTGTCCGCCACGGCGCAGGTGCCCAGGTACCAGCTGCTGCTGCCCCCGTTGTAGGACCAGCGGAACTGGTAGGTGCTGCCGTCCCACTCGTAGACGAAGATGAAGGTCCAGCCCGAGGCGATCCAGCGGCCGTTGGGCGAGAGACCCAGCGGGTCGGCGCTGGCGCCCACGTTGCCCGTCCAGATGCTGGTGCCGGTGGCCGTGTCGATGGCGTGCAGCGTCGCGCCCGCCCGCAGCACGATGCGGCTGCCGTCCTCGGTGATGCGCAGGGCGCGGGCATACTGGCCGACCGGCGAATCGAAGGTGGAGATGTGTGCGCCGGTGGCGGCGTCGAAGGCCTTCACGGTGCAGCCGGTGTCGCTGTTGTAGGCCACGGCCACGACGCTCCCGTCCTCGGAGACCCGCAGGCAGGACGAGGGCAGGGAGACGTTCGCCACGTCCTTGCTCCACAGCTCCGTGGGCGGCATGTCCGCGTCGTAGACGTGCAGCCGCTGGCCGTTGATCGCGGGGATCTCCTCGCTGATGGCCAGCGTGAGCGCGCGCAGGTGGGCCTGGTTGGCGCCGCCGGTGAAGGTCCAGTCGGGCACGCCGCCGGAGCTCACATGGAAGTAGTTGGCCGGGCAGCTGGCGCCGTTGCCGCTGCCGCCGATGAGGGTGGTCGGCGCCACCGCGCAGCTCGAGTAGATGTTCCCCGTGATGTTGTGCTGCCAGAGCAGCGCATCCCTTATCGTGACCGAGGCGCCGGTGTCCTCGCCGGGCATGTCGCTGCGGACGATCCGCGTGCCCTGCTCGTCCTGCACGAAGACCTGACGGCTCAGCGTGGCGCCGGCCGTGGCCGACAGCGTCGCGAGCAAGCAGAGGCTGACGATCAAGCGGAAACAGTGCTTCATGACCCACCCCCCTGGTGTTGGATGCAATAAGTCTAGCACAGCTGGCCAGGGCTTGGCTTGCGTTCGCGGGCGTTCCTGAGCCTATACTGCCGCGGCCCACGACCCGGGGCGCAAGGAGGAAGCATGCCATCGACACCGTCCTGGCCTCTCATGGGGGCCGTGCTGCTCGCGGTCGGGCTCGGTCCCGCCCTCGCCGCCGAGGTGGATCCCGTCGTCCAGCGCGCCTTCGACCGCGCCGACGCCGCCGCGGCCGATTTCGCGCCCTATCGCTTTCACCTCGAGACCCACACCCGGCTCTCCAACGGCGACGAGCAGCTCGAGCACGAGGAGCGCGCCTGGGCCGACGCGATCCAGTGGAGCCCCGACTCCACCGAGATCCTGACCGAGGGGAAGGAGCTGGTCTTCAGCAAGGACGAGGACGGGAAGGACGCCGACGAGGAGAAGGACGCCGAGGCCAAGGACGACAAGGAGGACCACCGCCTCGACGTCAGCTACGACTTCTTCGAAGCCGGCCGCCGCGACGAGTACCGCTTCGTCGCCCAGGGCCGCGAGACGCGCGAGGGCCGCGAGTTCGCGGTGCTCGAACTGCGCCCGCGGGTCAAGAAGAAGGGCCTCTGGAAGGGGCGCCTCTGGCTGGACCCGGCCACCGGCGCGCTCTGCCACGCCGAGCTCGAGCCCGCCAAGGGCCGCTTCGGCGTGAAGCGCTGGCGCGTGGACGCCGCGCTCGAGGACTACCGCGGCCTCGACCTGCCGCGCCAGGTGGACATGGACCTGGAGATCAAGGTGCCGCTGCTGGTGCACGAGAAGATCCGCGTGGCGCTCAGCATGAGCGAGATCGGCGCGGCCACCGACTAGCCGCCAACGAAAAGGGGGAGCCGGCCGGCTCCCCCTGACTCGTCTCTCGGGGAAAGACTCTAGCGGGCGCCGACGCTCTCGGGCGCGCGCTCCAGGTCCGGGACGCTCACCACCGCCGGCCGCGGCGGCTTCAGCGCCAGCGCGATGCCCGCGGCCACGAGGCAGAGCACGCCGCTGATGATGAAGGCCGGCAGCCAGCTGCCGCTGTCGCGGAAGGCGCCCGCCATGATCGGGCCGACGATGCCGCCGACGCCGTAGGCGGTGAACATCCAGCCGTAGTTCTGTCCCACGTGCGCCGTGCCGAAGAAGTCGGCGGTGGCGGTGGGGAAGAGCGCGAAGTTGCCGCCGAAGTTGAAGCCGATGATCGTCGCGCCCAGGTAGAGCAGCGCCGTGTTGCCGCCCATCCAGTAGAAGAGCAGCATCATGACGCCCTGCACGGCCGTCATCAGCGTGATCGAGAGCTTGCGGCCGAGCTTGTCGCTCATGGCGCCCCAGGCGATGCGGCCGATGCCGTTGGCCAGGGAGTAGAAGACGGCCATCGCCGTGCCCGCGATCGCGCTGGCGGAGGCGGCGTCGTGGCCGCTGGCCTTGAGCGCGTCGATGCCGAAGAGCTTGATGATGCCGATGGTCATCAGGCCGGCCATGCCGCTGAAGATGAAGATCGTCCACAGCATGTAGAACTGGGGCGTGCGCAGCATCTGGTCGGGCTGCATGGTGAGCTGGCCCGTGACCTTGCTGCCCTGCACCTTGGGCTCAGGCGGCGACCAGCCCGCGGGCTTCCAGCCCGTCGGCGGGTTGACCATGACGAGGCTGCCCAGGCTCACGGCCACCAGGAAGATCACGCCGTAGAGCCCGAAGACGTTCAGCACGCCCATGCTCTCGATCAGGTGGCCCCATGCGCCGGCGAGCTTGATCCAGATCAGCGCGCCGAAGCCGAAGCCGGCCACCGCGAGACCCGTGATGAGTCCCTTCTTGTCGGGGAACCACTTCATGCCCACGGCGATCGGACACACGTACGCGAGACCGATGCCCGCGCCGCCGATCACGCCGATGGAGAGGATCTGCCCCATGAAGCTCGAGCCGATGAACTTGGCCAGGATGTAGCCGAGACCCAGCAGCACGCCACCGCTGAGCGCCACGCGGCGCGGCCCGGCCTTGGCCTGCCAGCGGCCGGCGAGGACCATCACCAGCGCGAAGACCGCAAGCCCGACGGAGAAGACCACCTGCGTCTGCGTGGCGCTGAAGTTGAAGGGCGCGGCCTTCAGGCTCGGCGTGAAGACGCTCCACGCGTAGATGGCGCCCAGGCAGAGCTGGATCACCAACGCCCCCAGCACCACCCACCAGCGATTCATGACCTTGTCCTGCTTCTGCATGCTTGTCCTCCCGAGAGGGGCGGGGACTGGCCGCTCCAGACTGTAGGCGTGGGACCGTGAGGAAACTCACGGGTGCCAATATAGCAGGGATAAGATGGCAATCAAGACCTGTTTATATTGTTTCCGCGCGCCGCGCCGGCCGCCCGTGCGCGCGGGACGGGGGGCCGGGCTGCCCGGGGCTCAGTCGGACGCGCGGGGGCGCAGGATCACGCGGGTCGCGGCGGGGTCGAGGGCCGCGTTCACGAACTCGCGGAAGGCCGGGTAGTCGGCCGGGCCGACCCTCATCGCTTCGGGCGTTTGATGGCTCGCGGGCACGGTCCTGATCTCATCCGCTGTCTCATCGTGAACCGGGATCCGCCGCTCGACGGCGAACTCGAGATCGTAGTGGACGGTCAGGCGGTTGCCCTGGACGTCGCGGGTCGCCGTGAAGCTGGCCCACGGGCAGGTCGCTTCGAGAGGCGGTACGGGGACGGGCGTCAGGTCTTCGGGGAGGTCGAGGATCCAGGTTAGATGCAGCCGCGGGCGCTCGGCCGGGAAGAGCTGACCGCGAAGCCGCGATCGGCTGCGGTCGAAACCGCGCGGGAGGGCGTCCTCCAGCGTGACCGGCGGCAGGGGCAGGTCGATGCGGGCGGCGCCGTCCTCGTCCAGCGCCAGCGAGTCGAGGGCGCCGGCGGCGTCGAACATGGCACCGCCTCCCCAGCCTCCCCCGTGCAGGCGCAGCGCGTCGATCCGCGCGCTCTGACCTTCCAGCCAGTCGCGCAGGTAGGCCTCCAGGGAGTTCGCACTGGCCGTCTTTCCGGCAGGGAAGCCGAGTTGGCCGTCCACGCGGAAGGTGTTCTCGCGGTAGTCGAGGTACTGGGTCAGCCGTCCCCCGAAGCTGCCCAGGGTGACGATGTTGACGCGATCGGTGACCTCTCCCCTGTTGTCGACGAAGTAGGGTTCGTCCACGGCCATGCCGTCGCGCCAGGACCGCAGCTTCGGCGAGACGAGATCAATCCGACCGATGTTCGCGTCGCCCGGGTGATTGAGCGCGATCGTCGGCGCGTCGAGCGCCGGCAGCGCGAAGCGCTGCGTGGGCATGCTCAGCCAGCGCTTCGGGAAGTAGAGGCGCGCGTCGATGTCCCGGCTGCGCAGCGCGGCCAGCATCAGCGCGGCGCGCTCCAGCGGCGTCGCGACCGAGGTCTGCAGCACCCGCGCCACGGAGCGGGGCGCGCGCCGCCACTCCCAGTCGTCGAGGCGAAGCAGCGCCGTGCTCTCGCCCAGCGTCTTCACCCAGGTCTCGATGGCCTCGCGGTCGCTGAGGAAGGGGCGGTCCGCCTCCTGCCGGGCGAGCCAGATGCCCAGGCCGGCCGTGTCAGCCATGGCGCTGTCGAGGCTGGCCATGACGGCGCCGATCGCCTCTCCGACGCCACCGAGTTGCGGCGACAGGTGCAGGTGGGGCAGCTGGTCCCCGAGACGGAAGGGGGCGTCCCCCGGCGCGGCCGGCAGATTCTCGAACTGCCAGGGAGAGGCCGGCGGCAGGGCCAGCAGCCCGTCCCTGGGGTTCACGACCTCGCCGAAGATGCCCTCGCCGGCGATCAGCTCCCAGCGCAACGTGGGGAAGTCCGCCTGCGGGAAGATCAGCTCGCCGGCGGGCAGCGCGGCCGGCGCGGTGTCACGCAGCGTGTAGTCCAGCCACACGACGACGCCGGGCTCCAGCGCCGTGTGCGTGACCGCGAGCTCCTGGATGTCGAGGAAGTCGACGGCCAGGGTCAGGGCGTCCGGCGTGACGCGGTTCAGGGCGTTGGCCGGCGCGTCCACCGCCTCGCCGCCGGGGAGGTAGCTCCGCGCGGCGATCACCTCGAGTTCCTGGCGGCTGGAGTCGTAGCGCAGGCGCGGATCGCTGATCCGCTCCAGCGCCCACTCGGTGCTCACGCGGACGAGGCGCTGGTGGCGCAGCGTCGTCAGGCCGTCCGCGTGGGTGTAGTAGCGGCCCTCGAAGAGGACGAGGCCGTCCTCGCCCGCCGCCGGGGCCGGCGCGCCGGCGATGATGTCGCGCACGGCAGGGTCGTCCAGCGGACCCCAGGGCGCGGCGGCAACCGGCGCGGCCAGGGCGGCGAGCAGGAGCAGGGTGCACAGGCGCGTCGTCATCGTCCTCACCTTTCTAGCGGGTCGCCACGAGGGGTTCGTCGGCGCGCTGCTCGAGGGCGTCGGCGACCTTGCGCAAGCCGGGGAAGTCCGCCGCGGGAATCGTGCGCTGGTTCACCTGGCAGCTGGCGGTCAGCGCGAGGCTGCGGCCGCGGGCGGTCCAGTCGCAGGCGAGCGCGGCCTGGCTCTCGCTCAGCGCGAGGCGCTCCGGGGCCTTCCAGGTCAGGCCGCGGGGCAGTTCGAGCGTCTCGTCGATCTGGACGCGCTGTCCCGCCCACAGGAAGAGCGGATGTTCCCGCGTGTCGCCGGCGGGAATCGCCCCGATCCGCGTCTGGCCGCCGTGGGCCAGCAGCGCCAGCGCGGGCGAGCGCAGCTCCACGGCGTCGCCGCGGTCGGCGGCCCAGCCCGGGATGCGATAGGTCAGGCGCAGGGTCGTGTCGCGCGTGAAGTCGCGGTGGTCGCTGAAGAGGAACTCCGTGAGCTCCACCCGCGGCGAGAGGTGGCCCAGCCAGCGCTCGAGGGTGGGCCGCAGCTCCCGCTGCGCGTGGTTCGCCACCATGCCGCGGAGCGCGCCATCGGCCACGCCCCGGCCCTCGAAGCGCAGGGTGCCGACGAGCGCGCCGTCCTCGGCGAGGCGCGCCTCGCTCTCGACCGTCAGCAGGTTTTCCTCCGGCGCGAAGCTGCGCGTGCTCGCGAGCCCCTCGCCCTCGGGCGTGCCGATGACGTAGTTCTGCTCGCCCTCCCAGCGGCTCCACTCGGCGTTGTTCCAGGGCGCCCAGGTGGGGTCGAGCATCTGGAAGCTGCCGTCCTCGCGGCGCAGCGCGACGACGCAGTGGTTGAACTGGTCCGCGGGGATCTGCTCGACGCGCGCGCCGGCCATGGTCATGGCGCCGTAGGCCTCGAAGCCGGCCGAGCGCAGCATGGTGACCAGCATCCCGGCGATGTCCTTGCAGACGCCGGCGCGGTCGCGGAAGGTCATCGCGCTGGGGTGGATGGTGTAGCCCTCGCCCTTGCCCATGGACAGGCCGAAGTAGCGGATGTTCTGCGCGACCCAGTGCAGGAGCACGGCGATCTGCTCGTCGCGGGGAAGCCCCGCGGTGAGGGCGCGCACCTTGGCGTCGATCTCCGCGTTGCTCGCGAAGACCCACTCGTTCGTCTCCCAGAACCAGCGGCTCTTCTCCTGCCAGCTGGCGGTGGTGGCCATGACCACCTTGGGGGCGACGTCGTCGAGATCGGGCATCCGCGGCTCGTGCTTCACGGCGGGGACGTCCTCGCGCCAGAACTCGTAGCGGTGGCGCAGGTCCGCGCCCTCGCCCTCGAAGAGCAGCCGGCTGGCCACCTCGCCGTTGTAGACGCTGAACTGCAGCGGCTTGTCGGCGGGCAGGCTGACCGCGTAGCGCTTCTCGAGGAGAGGCAGCTCCTCGGCGAAGCGCACCTTGTCGTAGAAGTGGCCGCGCATGGGCGGCACGTAGCGGGAGTCGTCGGCGTCGCCGAGGGCGGTGGCCGTGCTGTCCAGCAGGTGCATGGCATCGGCCGCGGGCACGGGATCCACCGGCGAATCCTCTGGCTGCCCGAGGTAGGCGATCAGGTAGCCCTTGCTGTAGGTGAGGGTCTCCACGCCGTCGCCCACGCCGAGCGGCGGCAGGCCCACGATCTGCATGCGCGCGCCCCAGTTGATGAGCCCGGTGGGCTGGGCGACGTCCCGGGCGGTGGCCGCGGGGACGTCCTCCACGCCTCCGCCGGCGCGATGCACGCGGATGCCCCGCAGCTCCAGCGTGTTGCTGGCGGGATCGTAGTCGAAGCGCAGCGCGCGCAGGGCCAGCGCGCCGTCGGCGGTGAGCACCTTCACGAAGCGGTGACGATGGCGGTGGGACAGGCCGCTGTCCTCCACGATCACGCGCTCGCGGTCGAAGAGGACGAGCTGGTCGGCGCCGGCCGTCAGGCTCTCCGGCACGGGGGCCTCGAGCAGGTCCCGGGCCTGGGCGGGATCGAGCAGAGCGGCGGGTTCCTGGGCCGGCGCCACGGCCGGCAGCAGCAGGACGAGGGCGGCGAACAGGGCGCGCATGGTCACTCCAGCGGAAGGGGACGCGGTCGCGGCCACTCTAGCGCGCGGCGGCCGCGCCGTCCAGACGCCCTTTGACACCCGCGGGAGCGACGGGCAGTATGGGCGCAGCCAGGAGGTTCCATGCGCGCACCGCTTCGACGTTTCGCTTCGCTGACTCCGCTGCTGCTCGCCGGCCTGCTGGGCTGCGGCGGCGGCACGCATCACCTCTACCCCGGGCCGGAGCAGCCGGTGACGCAGCTCGCCAAGCTCGACTGCTACCGCTCGGGGACGACGGTGGAGCTGCTGGCGGTGGACGGCAGGCCCAGCCCGCCGAACTACGTCTTCCTGCAGCCGGGGCTGCACCGGATCAAGCTCGCCGGCCCCCCCAACATCAGCGCGGCGGACAAGCCGCCCGACGAACTGGTCGCGGACCCCGACGCCCGCCGCCCCGTGCTCTCGGTGGACCTCGAGTTCGCGGCGGGCGAGCAGTACTTTCTCGGCGCCACGCTGGGCGAACTGGCCTTCCTCAAGATCCGCTCGGACCAGACCCGCGTCTGGGAGGAGGGCTTCTACAAGACCTGGACCCTGGACTTCTACGGCCAGCCCCAGGGCGCCATCGGGCTGCCGGCCCTGATCCGCAGCTTTCCCCAGACCGCGGAGTGACGGGCCCTGGCGGCCCGCGGTCGATTGGCTACCTTGAGCGAATCCCGTCCGGGGTCGGCCCCGGACACGACTTCGCAGCCGCAGTGAGGAAGTGACGATGAAACAGGTTCTCGTGCTGGGCGCCGGCAAGAGCGCGCCGTATCTGATCGCCAAGCTTCTGGACATGGCCGGCGAGTGCGACTGGTTCGTCACCGTGGGCGATCTGGATCTGGAGATGGCGCGCAGCCGTGTGAACGGGCACAGCCGCGGCGAGGCCGTGCGCTTCGACGTCAACGACGCCCAGCTGCGCGACCGGCAGATCGGCAGCTCGGATCTCGTGGTGAACATGATGGCCCCGCGCTTCCTCGAGCTCATCGCCCACGACTGCGTGCGCCACGGCAAGCACATGATCTCGGTGTCCTACCGCAACCAGGCGCTGCGCGAGCTCGACGCCGACGCGCTGCGCGAGGGCGTGCTGCTGCTCTGCGAGCTGGGACTCGACCCCGGCATCGATCACATGTCCGCGATGAGCCTGATCCACAGGCTCAAGGCCGACGGCGGGCGCGTCACGGGCTTCTGCTCCTACGGCAGCGGCATCCCCGCGCCGGACAACCCGCGGGACTACCCGCTGCGCTACGTCATCACCTGGAATCCCCGCAACGTGGTGATGGCCGGCGAGGGCGGCGCGCAGTACATGGAGGACGGGCAGATCAAGATCGTGCCCTACCACCACGTCTTTCATCACACCTGGCGCGTGGAGGTGCCGGGCGTGGGCGCGCTCGAGGCCTACCCCAACCGCGACAGCCTGTCCTACATGCAGTCCTTCGGGCTCGAGCACGTGCGCACCATGATCCGCGGCACGCTGCGCTGGCCCGGCTGGAGCGAGACCTGGGCGCAGATCGTCAAGCTGGGCCTGCCCAACGAGGGCGCCCGCATTCCGGCCCTCGGCGCGCGCAGCCCGCGCGAAGTGGTGGAGATGTTCCTGCCGCTCAGCGTCTCGGGGCCGCGCATCGAGACCCGCATCGCCCGCTTCCTGGCCATCAGTCCCACGGGCCGCATCATCGAGAACATGCGCTGGCTCGGACTCTTCGACGAGACCCCCAGCGGCTGCAAGGGCGACACCGCCGCGGCCCTGCTGCAGGAGCTCCTGGAACGCAAGCTCCCCCTGGCCCCCGACATGAAGGACATGGTGCTGCTCCTGCACGAACTCGAAGTGGACTACCCGGACCAGGACCGGCCCGCGGAGCGGGTCACGTCCACGCTGGTGGCGAAAGGAGAGCCCGGCGGCTTCACGGCGATGTCCAAGACCGTGGGCCTGCCCGCGGCCCTCGCCGTGCGGCTGGTGCTCTGCGAGGATCTGCACCTGCGGGGCTCGCAGATTCCGACGCACCCGTCCATCTACACGCCCATCCTCGCGGGACTGGCGTCCGAAGGCATCGGCTTCGACGAACGGGTGATGCCCCTGGCCTAGCGGTTCTCCACCGCGGCCGGCAGCCAGCGCTCGAGGCAGGCGCGCAGCGCGCGGGGGTCGAGGGGCTTGCTCAGGTAGTCGTCCATGCCCGCCGCCAGGCAGCGCTCGCGGTAGCCCTCCATGGCGTGGGCGGTGAGGGCGACGACCGGCAGGTGCGCGCCGCCGGCGGGCTCGCGCCTGCGCAGCTCCTGCGTGGCGGAGAGTCCGTCCATCCCCGGCATCTGGACGTCCATCAGCACCACGTCCACCGCCTCCGACGCGATGCGATCCAGGGCCTCCTGGCCGTCGCCGGCGCTGATCACCGTGAGCCCCCAGCCCTCCAGCAGGCGCGTGGCCAGCCGCCGGTTGATGGCGTTGTCCTCGGCCAGCAGGACGCGCCCTTCCAGCGGCGACGTGCTCGCGGACGCCGTCCGCGGACGCTCCTCGGCAGCGCGCTCGAGGAGGCGCACGCGCGCCTTGAAGCCGAAGCAGGAGCCGCCCGCGCCGCTGCGCAGCAGCACGACGTCGCCGCCCTGCAGCCGCGCCAGCTGCCGCGCGATCACGAGGCCCAGCCCCGTGCCGCCGGTGCGCCGGCGCATGGAGCCGTCGCCCTGCTCGAAGGCCATGAAGATGCGCTCCTGCTCGGCCTCGGGGATGCCCCCGCCCGTGTCCTCCACCTCGAAGGCGAGGGTGCACTGGGAGCCGTCGCAGTCGGCCAGGCGCGCGCGGAAGACGATGTGCCCGGCCTCCGTGAACTTGATCGCGTTGCCCAGCAGGTTCCAGAGCACCTGCTTGATGCGCACGGGGTCGATCTCCACCGTCTTCGGCAGGTTGGCGTCGAAGTCGGTGCGGAGCTCGAGGCCGCGCTCGTTGGCCGGCGCCCAGACCGTGCGGAGCAGCTCGTCCAGCAGGTGCTTGAGATCCACCGGCTCGGGGTGGAACTCGAGCTTGCGCGCCTCGAGCTTGGAGAGGTCGAGGATGTCGTTGATCACCCGCAGGAGCGAGAGGGCGCTGCTCTTGACGTCCTTCAGGTATTCGCGCTGCAGAGGCTTGAGGTCGGTCTCGAGCACGAGCTCGGTGAGGCCGATGACGCCGTTCATCGGCGTGCGGATCTCGTGGCTCATGTTGGCCAGGAACTCGTCCTTGGCCTCGTTGGCCGCCTCGAGCCGGCGCTGGGCGAGCTCCAGCTCCTCGGCCCGCTGCTGCAGCAAGAGCTTGCTCTCCTGGTCGCGCCGGTACTGGCGGTTCAGGTAGAGGCCCAGCACGAAGCTGAAGCCGAGCAGCATGAGGTCGAGGATGATGAGCGTGCCCGCGCTGCGGGAGGCGTCGAGGCCCATGGGGACGAGCATGGGCAGCAGGAGGCAGCTGAGGAAGCCCGCCAGGCGCCGCGGGCTCGGCGCCAGCGAGGCCGACGCGCCCGTCGCCAGGCCCGTGGTGGGGAGCATGATCAGCATGAAGTCCTCGCTCACACCGTAGAGCCCGTAGGTGAAGGCCACGATGAGACCCCAGAGCAGGGGGCCGGCGAGGGAGTTGGCCGTGCTCCAGAGTGCGGTCGCCTGGGGGGAGCGGGCGTAGCAGGCGTCGAAGCGGCGGTGCAGGAGCCAGCGCTGGAAGGCGAAGAAGGCGAACGCGGCGATGCAGAGATAGCCGAGCAGGGGGCGCTCGTCCCCCAGGCGGGTGAGGAAGGCCAGCGCCACCGACAGGGGGAGGTAGACGAACCCCGCATAGCGCGCACGAACCGCGATGTCCAACTCGCGGCGGCGCCGTAACTCCAGCTTGTCGAGTGCAGTGGGCACGCCGAAACCCCCGTCAGCCTGTCAGGGCTACCCAAGGGGTTGTCGGCCACTCTCGCGTGACACTAAAGTGGAGAAAGGGCCGGAGGCGCTGATGCCCCCGGCCCCGTGTCGAAAAGCCGCTCGCGTCCGGCTCAGACCAGTTTCAGCTCGCGTGCCGTGGCGGCGAATTGCTTCACGTAGTCGTCCAGGACGTCCAATCCTCCCCGCCAGAAGCCCGGGTCGGTCCAGTCGACGCCCAGCGCGCCCAGCAGCTCGGCCGGCGCCTGGCTGCCGCCGGCGGCCAGCATGGCTTCGTAGCCCTTCAGGAAGGACTCGCCCTCCTGCTGGTAGCGCCGGTAGAGGGCCAGGACCACCAGGTAGCTCGCGCAGTAGGCGTAGACGTAACCGGGCACGTTGACGAAGTGCGTCACGTACATCCAGAAGTTCTCCGCGCGCGGAGCGGGCTTCATGGTGTTGCCGAAGTAGTCCTTCTCGGCGTCGCGGTAGAGCTCGGCGATCTTCTCGGTGCTCATCTCGCCGTGGTCGCGCCGGTAGTTGTGGACGGCGCTCTCGAAGCGGTTGAACTGCATCTGCCGGAAGGTGGTGGCGAAGCCGTCCTCGATGATCTCCTGCAGGATGTGCAGCCGCTGCGTCGGGTTCTTGGTCTTGGCCAGCAGCTTGCCGTAGAGGAGCGTCTCCATGAAGACGGAGGCGACCTCGGCCATCACCAGGCTCTCCACCGAGCCCATGGGGCCGTGCTTGCGGCTCAGCTCCATGTGCACGGCGTGGCCGAACTCGTGGGCGAGTGTGGCGACGTCGCGCGCCTTGCCCGTCCAGTTCAGCATGACGTAGGGCAGGCCCTGCATGTTGGGCATGCAGAAGGCGCCGCCGCGCTTGCCCTGGTAGGGGGGCACGTCCACGTGGTGCTGGTCGAACATGTCCGCGGCGATCTTGCCGAAGCTGGGACGGGTCTCGGCGAAGAGCTCGGCGACCATCCGCATGGCCTCGCCGTAGTCCTGCTTGCGCTGGCTGGCGCCGGGCAGGGGCGCCCAGACGTCGTAGGACATCATCGTCTTCAGGCCCATGGCCTTCTTCTTCAGCTTCAGGTAGCGGCGCAGGATGTCGCTGCGGTCCAGGCAGGCCGTGACCAGGGCGTCCACCACCGCATCCGGGATCTCGTTGGCCAGGTTGCGGCGCTGGACCCAGTGCTCGTAGTTGCGGACCTCGTCGCCCACCTTGCTGCCGGCCAGCACCATGTTGAAGGCGAAGGTCAGCGGTTTCTTGGCGCCGAGCAGGCCCTCGGCGCGGGCCTCGCTGGCCAGGCGGCGCACCTCGCGGTCGGGATCGCGGAACTTGGCCGTGAGCTCGCTCTCGGTGATCTTCTTGCCCTTGAAGGTGTACTGGACGTCCGCCAGCACGCTGCCGTAGTAGCGCACCCAGGCGCTCGCGCCCACCTGGCCCAGCTTGGTGGCGAGCACCTCTTCGGCCTCGGTGAGCGTGTGCTTCTTGTAGGCGCGCGAGTGCTCGAGGAAGTGGCGATAGCGGTCGAGCTTCTTGTCCTTGATGAGCGCGCGGGCCTTGGTCTCGCCCACGGCCACCCACTCCACGCGGAAGAACTCGAGCTGCGCGGCGGCCTTCGTGTAGCGCTCCTGCACCGACTGCATGAAGCCGCCCCAGGCCGGGTCGTTGCTCTTGGTGGAGAACTCGAGCTGCGCGTAGATGAAGAGCCGGTACGCGATGTTCTCGATCTTCTCCAGCTCGCCCAGCGCCTTGGCCAGGGACGGCACCGCCAGCTTGGCCACCTTACCGTGGTAGCTCTTGGCGAAGGCGGCGCAGCCGCGCTCCAGCGCCTTGAAGTCGCGCTCGAGCTTGGGGTCCTCGCGGCTGGCGTAGAGCGCGGAGAGGTCCCAGAGGATCTTCTTCGGGTCGGTCTTGGGCTTGGCGCTGGACTTGCGCGGCGGGCTGGCGACGGCCATGGGCGGGTCCTTTCCCTTCTGGGTTGGTTGGGGACAACCCCCGTAGTTTACTCGGATTCCGCCGCGAGACAAGCCCTCGCGGCCCCTCTCGGCGGGCCGGGGGCCATCTTGACAGGCCCCTCGGGCAGCACTATCCTGCCCCGCGACATTCCTCGGTAGCTCAATTGGCAGAGCATGCGGCTGTTAACCGCAGGGTTGTAGGTTCAAGTCCTACCCGGGGAGCCGAGTTCTTGCAAGAAGCCGCGCTGTATCGAGTTGCGATGCAGCGCGGCTTTTTGTGCGCACCGTGCGTGTCCAGTGGCCTGGTCGTGGGCTAGAATCCCCGCATGATGGACGTCCGCCGGGGCAGGGGTGCCGGCAGCCCCCGCGCGGCGTGCACACGGAAGGAAGGTGGCCATGGCTCCCAACGCCAAGAACACGACCGCAACGGTGATTCCGACCCTGAGATACCAGGACGCCGCGGCGGCCATCGAGTGGCTCTGCGAGGCGTTCGGATTCGAGAAGCACCTGGTGGTGCCGGCGGAAAACGGCGCGATCGCTCACGCGCAGCTCACGTTCGGCAACGGGATGGTCATGCTCGGCTCCGCGCGTGAAAGCGAGTTCGACGATCTCCAGAAGCCCCCCGGCGCCCTGGGCCGTGCCGTATCCCAGAGCCCGTACATCGTCGTGGACGACCCCGACCTGCACTACGCGCGAGCGGTCGCCGCGGGCGCGGAGATCGTGGTGGACATCAAGGACGAGGACTACGGGGGCCGCGACTACTCCTGCCGTGATCCGGAGGGGCACCTGTGGAACTTCGGATCCTACGATCCGTGGGCCGTCGCGCCGGGCGCGGGTAGCGACTGAGCCGCGCAAAGGGAGGAGCCGGATGTTCCTGTTGCGAGGCCGGCGGCGCCGCCGCCTGCTCGAGACGCCTCTCACGGCGGCGCAGCGCCGGACCCTGCTCGCCGCCGTCCCGCTCTGCGCATCGCTGCCGGTGGACCTGCGCGCGCGGCACGAAGGCGTCGTCCAGGTGCTGCTGGCGGAGAAGCACTACGAGGCCGCCGGCGACCTGGTCCTCGACGAGACCATGCCCCTGGCGATCGCCGGCCAGGCGGCCCTCCTCCAGCTGCGCAGTGGCGCGGAGTACTACCCGGGCCTGGAGACGATCCTGATCTACCCCGAGGCCTTCCACGTGGAGCTGTCCGAGCCGGACGAGCACGGCTTCGTGCACGAGGGCTCCGACGAGCGCGCCGGCGAGTCCTGGCAGCGGGGCGTGGTGGTCGTCAGCTGGCAGGACGCCGCCCAGGAGGCCGCGCGCCGGGACGGCTACAACGTCGTGCTGCACGAGTTCGCCCATCAGCTCGACGACCTGACCGGCGAGGCCGACGGCACGCCGCACCTGCCCACGGCTGAACTCGGCGAACGCTGGCGGGACGCCTTCCAGACCGCCTTCGAGCGACACCAACGCAGCCTGCGCCGCCGGCGCGAACTGCTCTTCGACGAAGACGCCGGCGAGAGCCCCAGCGAGTTCTTCGCCACCGCGGTCGAGCTGTTCTTCGAGCTGCCGCGGGACCTGAAGAAGGGCTTCCCGGCCGTCCACGCCGTGCTGGCCGAGTACTTCGAGCTGGATCCCGCGGCCTGGACCTGACCGACCGGCCGCCGCGCCGTTCGGATCGAGCAGCACCGCCCACAGGTTGTTTCCGCCGTCCTCCTTGCCATGCGCCCGCCCTCTACCTTGCAGATCGAGCGCGCGGTCAACAGTGACCGCGAGGTCGGCGCTGTGGACACCGCCCACGCGCTGGACGAAGACGTCGCTCATCGCGCACCGCCGCCAGGGGCCGTCATCGCCGGTTCTCCTCTCGCGAGCGAAGGGAACTCGCCACGCGGCCCTTGCCCCACGGCACCCACTCCATGCTAGAGTCCGCGTTGCCGCCCCACCCCTACCTGAAGGACGCCGCCGCGCCATGGGGATCGCCACCGACATCATCCTGCTGGTCGTCGTGGCCTTCGCCTGCGGCTTGCTCCTGCAGCGCCTGGGACAGCCCCTGATCATCGGCTACATCGCCGCGGGCGTGATCCTGGGTCCTCACACCGGCGGTGTGACCGTCTCCGATGTCCACACCATCGAGAGGCTGGCCGAGATCGGTGTCGCCCTCTTGCTCTTCGCGCTGGGGCTGGAATTCTCGCTCAAGGACCTCAAGCCAGTCCGACGGATCGCGCTGATCGGCACGCCGATCCAGATGCTGCTCACGATCGGGCTGGGGCTTGTCGTGGGGCGCCTCACGGGTTGGCCCTGGAAGGACGCGCTGTGGCTGGGCGCCTGCATCTCCCTCTCCAGCACCATGGTCCTGCTCAAGACCTTGATGAACCAGGGCTGGCTGGGCACGCTGTCGAGCAAGGTAATGATCGGCATGCTCATCGTGCAGGATCTGGCGATCGTCCCGCTCATGGTCATCCTGCCGAGCCTGGACGAGCCGAGCGTCGGGCTGAGAGTGCTGGGTCTGGCTGCTCTGAAGGCGGCGGTCTTCATCGCCGGCATGCTGCTCCTTGGTGCGAAGCTTCTGCCGCGGCTGATGGCCTACATCGCGCGACTGGGCTCCAAGGAGCTGTTCCTCCTGGCCAACGCGGCCATCGGGCTGGGAGTGGGCTACGCGACCTACATGGCGGGGCTCTCCTTCGCCTTCGGCGCCTTCGCCGCCGGCATGGTGCTCAGCGAGTCGGAGTTCGGCCACCAGGCGCTGAGCGACGTGGTCCCGCTCCGAGACCTCTTCAGCCTTCTTTTCTTTGCGGCCGTTGGCATGCTGCTGGATCCGGTCTTTGTGCTGGCGCACCTCGGCGAGGTCGTCTTGCTCGTGCTGGTGGTCAGCCTGGGCAAGGGCGTCATCTTCGCGGGGATCGCGCGGCTCTTCGGCTACGGGAACGTCATCCCGCTGGCCGTGGGCCTGGGTCTCTTCCAGGTGGGGGAGTTCGCCTTCGTGCTGGCGACCGTCGGCGTGACGGTCGGCGCGATGAGCCAGGAGGCCTACTCGCTGATCCTGACGACGGCCATCGTGACCATGATCCTAACGCCCCTGGTTTCCAGCCAGACGGCGCGCCTCTACGCCCTGAGACGGCGATTGTTCAGGCACGAGCCACTGGAGTCGGTGAACATCCCCGCCGAGGGCCTGTCCGAGCACGCGGTGATCGTGGGCGGGGGAAGGGTCGGGTCGAGCATCGCGTCCGCGCTGCGCCGCCTTGACCTGTCGCTGGTGGTGATCGAGGCTGACCACCGGCGCTTCGAGACGGTGCGGAGCGAGGGCATTCCGGTGGTCTACGGAGATGCCGCTCGGGACACGGTGCTGGAGGCGGCCCGCATCGGCAGCGCCCGACTGCTCGTCCTCACGACGCCGGACATGGTGGCAGCGAGAGCGATCATCCATCAGGCCAGACGGGTTAATGCCGAGCTGCAGGTGGTGGCGAGGGCGTCCGACCCTGCCTTCCTGCCGGTTCTCAAGGAGATGGGGGCCGCCAGTGCCGTGCTTCCGGAATTTGAGGCAAGCCTGGAGATGACACGGCAGTGTCTGCTGCAGTTTTCGATTCCTGTGACCGAAGTCCAGCGCAGCACGGAAGCCCTGAGGCAGGCCATGTTCGCCGCCTTCGACGCGCCGAGCGGGAGCTATCGATCCCTGGCTCAGCTGCGCGGTGCCGCGCACCAGTTCGATCTCGAGTGGGTACCCCTCGGGGCGGAAAGTCCACTCGCCGGCCACTCGATCGCCGAACTCGGGATTCGCAGCCGCACGGGTGCAACCGTCGTCGGGGTCATCCGCGAAGACGGATTGCTCACCAACCCGGATGCGGGATTGCAGCTTCGAGGGGAGGACCTGGTGGCGATCATCGGCGAGCAGGCGGCTCTCGCCGCGTTCCATGCCATGGCATCGGTGCATGAACGTCCTGCCGCCGAGGTGTAGGAGCCTGCGTAGCCACCCCGTCGGCGTGGCGCGGTGTTCCCGACAGACTGCCGGTCGCCCAGCTGAACCGACGATGACAGTGCTTGCAGACGAAGCCCTCGGACCTTCGCGGAGATCCACCATGACAGGAAGCGACGAGTGCGAGGGCATGGGCTGCGTGGCCGACGAGCTCTCTCAACGGCCGGCGCCTGCGTTCGCAGGCAATGCTATGCAAGGAATGACCCCTGTGACGTCCTTCGCGCATCGAAGCTCCGGGCGCAGCGGCGGTCACTCGTGCGAGGCTGCCCCCGCGCCGCCGCGTCGAAGCTGCCACCAGCGCTTGGCGTCCTCAGCGGTCCACGGGCGCACCGTGCACTGCGATAGCCGGTCGGCCAGTTCCTCGGCGCTGCCGGGCCGTTCGGTGGGGTTCTTCCGCAGGCAGGCCATGATCACGGCCTCCAGATCCGCGGGGACGTCAAGTTCGCTGCGCTGCGAGGGAGGGACGGGATCCTCGTGCAGATGCTTGGCGGCGAGCGCCACGAAGCTCTCGGCTTCGAAGACGAGCTGGCCGGTCAGCAGCCAGTAGGCGACACAGCCGAGCGCGTAGATATCGGCTCGACCATCCAGCGTCGAGCCACTCAGCATCTCCGGCGCCATGAACGCCGGTGTGCCGATCAAGCGGTTGTGCTGTGTCACGGCGGGCTCATCGGCGAGCTTCAGCTGCTTCACCAGACCGAAGTCGAGCACCTTGACGAAGTCGAAATCCTTGCCGTAGCGGCAGACGAGCAGGTTCGCCGGCTTGATGTCCCGGTGAACCAGTCCCTCGGCGTGCGCTTCCCCAAGCGAGTGACAGGCCTGGCGGATGATGTGGACCCCCCGCGACGCGGGCAGGGGTCCGTGCGCGCGAACGAGTTCGTGCAGGTCCACCCCGTCGAGCAATTCCATGACGTAGTAGAAGGAGCCGTCGTCGGCGCGCCCGAAGTCATAGACCTCCACCGTGTGCGGGGAGCGCAGCAGGGCCGTCGCCTGGGCCTCCTGCTCGAATCGCGTCAGCATCGCGGGGGCGTCATCGCCGAGCTGCTTGGGCGCGATGAGCTTGATGGCGGCGGGCCGCGCCAGCATGCGATGGCTCGCTCGCCAGACTTCACCCATGCCGCCGGCGCCGATCCGCGACTCGAGCTGGTAGGCCCCCAGCCGCCTGGCCCTGGAGACGTCCAGACTGATCGCGTAGATCATGCGCGCGCCGAAGTACGCGAGAACCACGGCGAAGGCCGGGCTGATGGACACGCCGACGAGCTCATCGATTGAGAGCGCGTGCTTCCCCATGCGATCGAGGACGATCAGCGAGGCCGGGGAGCTGATGGCCCCGAGGATCGACGCCGCCAGCAGGCGCCGCGGCGGCAACGGAACCACCATCGGGAAGACGACGATGATCATCGACGTCCACGTGATCTCGGGAGGACGGCCGAAGGAGGCGACGGTGGCGTGCTGCGCCGAGAACGACACGACCCAGCACAGGAACACCTCGTAGATCAGCCCCACGTTCAAGGCCGGCATGTCGGCGATCCGTCTGGAGCGCGCGATCAGAATGACCGCCAGCGCCAGTCCCACCGCAAGCAGGTGCTGAGGCTGAACGACCGCGTCCACGTGCTCGCGGAAGACCGTGGCGTTCACGAGGATCGCCAGCAGCGACAGCGTGCCGAGCACGGCGGCGAGTCCCGCGACGCGAGAGCGAGCCTTGGCCAGCAGGTCGGGGGGCAGCCCATGGTCGCTCGGCGCGGCTGAGCCCTTCTCCCTGTGGACTATCGTGCGAAGGTCGTGCAAGGCTGCGCCTCGAGGTAGGGGTGCCGGCGGGACTCGCGGCGAAGTGGGCGATCACTCGACCGATCTGCGCCCGAAGCCGAGGCGCCGGCCGATCGTAGATTTTGGCGAGGCCGCTGTCCACTCGGGAGTTCGGCGGTTCAGGCCGGGTCCTTCCAGACTCCTGGCGCAGGCGCGGGAACGCGCTGTCCTCCCTGCCTCGGCCATGCTACTCATTGCTGGTGCGAGACTCTCCGCACGCCAACCACCAACGCGACCCGGGGTGCCCGCATGGCCGACCACAGCTCCGAGCACGACCCCACCGTCAACGGCCGCGTTCCGAGCGGCGACACCGATCCCACGCTCACGAGCGCGGGGGCCACGCGCCGGGATGTCGGGCCGCTGCCCGCCGAGATCGGCGGCTACCGCGTCTTTGGCCGTCTGGGCGCCGGCGGCATGGGGGTGGTCTACGAAGCCGAGCAGCCCTCGCCCAAGCGACGCGTGGCGCTGAAGGTCATCCGCGGCACCGAGCACCGCGACGAGCTGCACCTGCGCATGTTCGCGCGCGAGGCGGCCACGCTGGGGCGCCTCCAGCACCCCGGCATCGCCGCGATCCACGCCTCCGGCCACACGCCCGACGGGCAGCACTACTTCGCCATGGAGCTCGTGCCCGGGCCGACCCTGGCCCAGTGGCTTGCGAGCCGCCCGTCCACGCCGGACGCCGCGGAGATCGCCCTGCGCCTGAAGCTCTTCCGGCAGACCTGCGACGCCGTGCACTACGCGCATCAGCGCGGGGTCATCCACTGCGATCTCAAGGCGTCGAACATCATCGTGATGTCCCCCGAGTCGGACACGCCGCAGGTGAAGGTCCTGGACTTCGGCCTCGCGCGTCTAACCGAGGAGGACCGCGAGGCCAGCGCGGCGACCGAGGTGGGCGTCATCAAGGGCACGCTGGCCTACATGGCGCCGGAGCAGGCCCGCGGCGAGCGGAGCGAGGTCGACGTCCGCACCGACGTCTACGCGCTCGGCGTGCTGCTCTACGAACTGCTGACCGGCCAGCGGCCCTACGCGGTGGACGCCGGCTCGCTGCTCGCCGCGGTGGCGGTGATCTGCGAGCAGCCGCCGCGCCCGCTGTCGGCGGCGTGGACCGCCGAAGTGAAGCTCGATCCCGATCTGCAGACCATCGTCACGACCGCGCTCGCCAAGGCGCCCGACGAGCGCTACGCCAGCGCCGACGCCCTGGGCGACGACGTCGGCCGCTTCCTCACCTCGCAGCCCATCCTCGCGCGCCCGCCGAGCACGATCTACCAGCTGCGCAAGCTCGTCGCGCGCCGCAAGCCGCTCTTCGCGACGGCCGGGGCCGCGCTCGTCCTCCTCGTGTTCGCGATGATCGGCATCGCCGCGCTCTACCTGCGCTCGGAGCGGAACCTCGCCCGCGCCGTGACGGCCGAGAAGGACGCGCGGCTCGAGGCCGAGACCGCGCAGCGGACGTCGGACTTCCTCGTCACGCTCTTCGATCGGGCCAACCCGGAACGGAATCGCGGGCAGACCGTCACGGCGCGAGAGGTGGTGGACGAAGGCGCGCGCCAGATCGAGTCGGAGCTCTCCGTCGAGCCGCTGCTGAAGGCGCGGCTGCTGGCGACGATCGGGCAGGTCTACACCAGTCTCGCGATGTACGACGAGGCGAAGGAGCTCGTCGAGCAGTCGCTGGCGCTGCGCCAATCGCAGCTCGCGCCCGGCGATGCGGCCATCGCCAACAGCGAGCAGCTGCTGGGCAAGGTCCTGGAGTCCACCGGCGACCCCGACGGCGCCCGCGCCGCCTACGGCCGCGCCATCGGGATCTACGACGCGCTCGGCCCCGCGGGCCGCAAGGGCTACGTGGCGTCGCTGCGGGATCTGGCCTTCCTGCAGGGGCAGCTCGGCGAACTCGACGACGCCATGGCGGCGATCCGCTCGGCGCTCGAGGCCGCCGCGGCGCAGGATCCCCCCGACCCGAAGCGCGATCTGTCCCTCGAGAGCACGCTGGCGACCATCCTCACCAGCTGCGGCCGCCCGGACTCGGCGATGGCGGTGCTGAACGGCGCGCTCGTCGACTCGCGTCGCCTCAACGGCGACACGAGCGACATGACCGCCTCCCTGCTCACGAACCTCGGCGTGGCGTCGGCCCAGCGCGGGCATCCCGAGGAGTCCACCGCGTACTATCTCGAAGCGCTCGCCACCTACCGGGCGATCTACGGCGACCGGCATCCCCTCGTGGCGCGGGCGCTGGGCAACGTGGGCATCAACTACGCCGAGCGCGGCCAGTTCGACGACGCGCGTCCCTACATGGAGGAGTCGCTGGCGGCGCACATCGCGATCTTCGGGGAGGAGAGCCCGATGGTGGCGAAGGCCTGGATGAACCTGGGACTGCTGAAGCTGCAGGGCGGCGACGCGGCCGCCGCGGTCGGCGACCTCGAACGCGCGGTCGCGCTGCACGAGAAGGCGGCTCCCGACGGACGCTCGATCTCGCTCTCGTTTTCGCTCTATCACCTGGCCGGCGCCCGCGCCGCGCTGGGGCAGTTCCCGGCTGCGCGGAAGCTCCTGCAGCGGGTGATCGACATCGACACGCAGATCTTCGGCGCGGACTCGGAGGAGGTCCGCGATGACCGCGACACGCTCGCAGAGATCGAGGCCGGGGCCGGCTCCGCCCCCTGAAGCTCGCCTAGTTCACGACCTTCTCCAGCACCGCCAGCAGCTGGGCGGGCTCGGTCTGCTGGTCGCCGTCGAAGTCGAAGTCCGCGTCCCTCAGCGCGATGGCCAGCGAGTTCTCGCCGCGGACCAGCTCGTAGTCGATCGGTCCGTCGACGTAGTCCACCGTCATCGTGTCGCCGCTCAGGTGATACGACGCGGACACGGTGTAGCTGACGGGCTGGCCGGGCATGAACACGGAGAGGTCCACGACGTCGAGGCCGCCGGTCTTGCGGAACTCCGCGTCGAAGTGCCCGCTGAGCGAATCCATGATGTCGACGCTCGTCATTCCGTCCGGAGTCACGGCCAGGAACGACGTGGACGCCCATGCTCCGGCGAGCGCTTCGGCATCGCCGCCGCCCGTCGCGTCGGTGAAGAGGTTGCAGCCGCAAAACGCCAGGGGCGCGAGGAACAGCAGGACGCGTGAACGCACGAGGAGCCTCCTTGGGTCGCAGGTCGGCCCAGGCGGCGGCAAGGCCCATGCCAGCGCGTCGCGCGCTGCGGGGCGGGGAGGCCGGCGCGGGGACCTGCCAACGGAGGTTCGGCAGGACCCCGCGAGCGCCCTGGCCGCTACACCACCTGCCGGGTCGGGCGCAGGACGATCTCGCTCACCGCCACCGTGTCAGGTGTCCCGATCGCGTAGGCGACCGCCTCGGCCACATCCTCGGCGCTCAGACCCACGCCGGGGATCTCGGAGGCCTGCCGGAGGGACTCGCCCACCTTCGCGTCGGCGATCGTCGTGTAGAGCTCCGTGTTCACCAGGCCCGGGGAGATGAGCGTCGAGCGGATGTTGCGCTCCCGTTCCTCCTGCCGCAGCCCCTCCATGATCGCGCGGACGGCGAACTTGGTGCCGCAATACACGGCCGAGCCGGGATAGACCACGTGGCCGGCCACCGAATCGGTGGCGATGATCAGCCCCGCCTGCTGCTTTCGCATGGTGGGCAGGACGGCCGCGATGCCGTTGAGCACGCCCATGATGTTGATGTCGAGCATCTGTCGCCACTCGTCGCGGCGCAGCTCGTTCAGCATGCCCGTGGGCATGACGCCGGCGTTGTTGAAGATGGCGTCGATGCGGCCGTACGTCTCCAGGGCCGTCTGCGCGAGGCGGTCCATGTCCTCTGGGTTGGCGACGTCGGCGACCTGCCAGCGGATCTCGGCTCCGGGCAGGGACCCCGCCAGCTGCTTCAGTCGCTCCTCGCGCCGCGCGCCGATCACCAGCTTCGCCCCGTCCCGGGCCAGGCGGCGGGTCGTCGCCTCGCCGATGCCGCTGCTCGCGCCGGCGATGATCACGACCTTGTTCTCGATTCCGCTACTCATGGCTGCCTCCATACTGCGCGTCGGTGACCTTCTCCATCCACTCCACCGCCTTGCCGTCCAGGGCCTCCTGGATCGCGATGTGAACCATTGCCGTTCCCGGCGCTGCGCCGTGCCAGTGCTTCTCGCCGGGCTCGAACCAGACCACGTCGCCCGGGCGGATCTCCTCGATGGGCCCGCCCTCGCGCTGCACCCGGCCAAGGCCGGCGGTGACGATGAGCGTCTGCCCCAGCGGATGGGTGTGCCAGGCCGTTCGCGCGGACGGCTCGAAGGTGACCGTGGCCCCGGCCACGCGGGCGGGCGCCGCGGCCTGGAAGAGCGGATCGATGCGAACGGCGCCGGTGAACCAGTCGTTCGGTCCCGGCATCGAGGGCTGCGAACCTGCACGCTGGATGTTCATGCGACTCTCCTTTCTCGCTCGCCGCCGGGTCGATCGCGGGACCGCCCCGGGGCACGCAGACCAATCTGGTCGAAAGCCCCCGCGAAGGGAATGGGCGAGGCTGGCGAAGGCATGCCCAATCCTGCCACGGGGGTTCATGGCAGACAGGTGAATCGGGATCGCCGACCGGCGAGCCTCCGGCGCGGGCGGCCGCGCTCCAGGCTAGGTGTAGGCGAGCGTGCTGGCCTCGGATGGGGGGACCTGGAAGTAGCGCTTGAACTCACGGCTGAACTGCGACGGGCTCTCGTAGCCCACCTCGAAAGCCACGGAGTTCACCCGCATGCCCTGCTGCACGAGCAGGCCCTTGGCCTTCTCCAGCCGCACCTTCTTCAGGTACTGGAGCGGCGAGTCGCCCGTGACGCGCTTGAAGGCCCGGTGGAAGGCGGACACGCTCATGGCGTTCTCGTCCGCCAGGCGCTCCACGCTGAGCGCCTCGCGGTAGTCGCCATGGATCCGGTCCAGCGCGTGGGCGATCGCCGTGTACGGCGTGTGTTGCTGCGTGAGCGCGTAGAGCACCCGCCCCGCCTCTTCGCGCAGAACGCGGTAGACGATCTCGCCCGCCATCGCGGTTCCCAGCACCCTGCTGTCCACCGGGTCGCCCAGGCATCGCAACAGCCGGACCGTCGCCTCCCGCACGTCGTCGTGCAGCGGGACGGGCTCCAGCCCGCTCGGTGGCGCGGGGTCCTGGGTCCGGTCCGTCCCGACGCCCAGGCTGGCCACGAAACCGTGCAGCGCGGCCATGTCGATGTCGATGCGCAGGCCGAGCAGGGGCCCGTCCACGGCCGGGTGGGTCTCGCACTCGAAGGGGATGGGCACGCCGAGGACGAGTGCGGTGTTCTCGTCGTAGCGGAAGCTGCGGTCGCCGAGGTAGCCGACCTTGTGTCCCTGGCCTACGATGACGATGCCCGCGCTGTAGAGCAGCGGCGCGCGCGGCACGAACTCCGTCGCCCAGAAGAACCGCACGCCGTGCACCCCCGTGGGGGCGCTTCCCGCGGCGCCGCTGCCCTGGAATCTGCCTTGCAGCGCGCGAAACTGCGGTGCCAGCCGAGACATGACCGCCTCCCGTAGCGAGGTAGATCCTGAGCGCTACTTGACGAGCGTCAGCTTCCCCGCGCGCCGCGCTTCACCCGCGCTGAGCCGGTAGAAGTAGATGCCGCTCGTCACGGCGCGCCCGCTGTCGTCGCGGCCGTCCCAGATCTGCTCGTGATGCCCCGCGGTGGTCGCCACCCGATCGAGCAGCGTGCGCACGCGCTGGCCCTGGAGGTCGTAGACGGCCAGCGTCACGTCGCCGGCCGTCGGCAGCGTGAAGGCCAGCGTGGTCTTGGGGTTGAACGGATTCGGATGGGCCGCGATGGCGAGCTGCGCGGTGGCTGGCGCGCTGTCGTCGACGCCGGTCAGATCCGAGACGGGCGTCCAGTGGACGGGGCTGCCGGGCTCGAAGTCGTCGAACGTGATCTGCGCGCCGTCGAAGGCGACGGCGAGGTCGTCGAGCTGGCAGGCGCCGTGGCTGGGGTTGAGGCAGTCCTCGTCGTCCCAGCCATCCGTGGAGGTCCGCACGCGCCAGACGAGCCGCACCTCGTCGTTGTACGGGCCGGTGTAGTCGCCGGGGTAGAGCACGGCGCCGAAGTCGACGTAGACCGTGCCGTAGTCGCCGCCCGTCCAGGTCTCGAAGAGCTCCTCCACGGCGCCGCGCTGGATGTAGAGGTCGAGGAAGTCCCAGCCCTCGTCGGGGAGGTCGTAGTTCAGCAGCCCCGTGATCCGCACGGCGGTGGACAGCGACGGGTCGTCGACGGTGTGGCGCCACTCGACCTCGTCGATCCAGCCGCCGCTGACGCCGCCGAGCGTGTCCGGGTACTCGCAGGCGGGGATGGTCTCGTCGCCGCAGTAGAGTGCGTGGTTGTCCTGGCCATGGCCCGGGACGTACTCGGCCCAGTAGGTCGACACGTGCCAGTGGTTCACGGCGAGGGCTGGGTGGGTCGCGAAGACCAGGAAGGCGAGAGCGAGCAGGGCTGGGGTCTTCATGGCGTCTCCAGGGGCATGGGGTGATCCGACATGGAGGCTGGGTGGCGATAAAGTTTACACCTGTGAACGCACAGGGCGCAACCGACCGTTCGTGCGGATTTCGAGGAACAGCGTGGTCACCCGCGGGGCGAACTCAGTCCCAGAGCACGTTCCGCATCGACAGCGAGCCCAGGTCGAAGCCCTCGGTGGGGAAGCGCGCCTGGTCGTCCGCGTCCGTCGCGCCGAGCGCGTAGATGAACGGCAGCCAGTGGTCCGGCGTGGGGTGGGCGAGGCGGCGGTCGTCGCTCGCGTCCCAGAGCGACACCAGCGCCGCGGCGTCACCCTGCAGCGTCGCCGCCTTCACCGTCGCGTCGAAGCGCGCCGCCCATTCGGGGGTCGTCGCGTCGCCGGTCTGCATACGGCGGAAGGCGTCGCTCAGGTTGTGCACGACGTTGCCACTGCCCATCACGAGCACACCCTGCTGCCGCAGATCCCGGAGCGAGCGCGCCAGCTCGAGGTGCTCCCGCAGGCCGAGCCGCCGGTCGATGCTGAGCTGGACCACGGGGACGTCCGCGTGGGGATAGATCCACTTCAGCACGCTCCAGGTCCCGTGGTCGAGGCCCCAGCGCGTGCTGAGGCTCGCGTCCCGCTCGCCCAGCAGCGCGCGCACCCGTTCGGCCAGGTCCACCTTGCCGGGCGCGGGGTAGTCCACTTCGTAGAGCGCCGGCGGGAAACCGCCGAAGTCGTGGAGCGTCTTCGGCCGCGCGTCGCCCGTGAGGTAGAGGCCGTCGACGAACCAGTGCGCCGAGACCGAGAGGATCGCGGCCGGCCGCGGGAGCATCCGCCCGAGTTCGGCGAAGCCGCGGCTCCAGCGGTTGTCCTCGATCGCGTTCATCGGCGAACCGTGGCCGACGAAGACCACGGGCATGCGCTCGTCGCTCATGGCGCGCTCCTTTCCGTCGCGGTCAAGATAGTCACGCCCCCGGGGGCGCGGCGAGGGGTGCCGTTCGCGCCTTGAGGGTCCACAAGTCCCGGTGGCGCGCCGCTTTGACAGCGCGCCGGGCCGCGACTAGACTGCGCTGCACCGCCGTAGGAGGTCGCGTCGATGAACGCCTTGCTGTGGATCTTGCAGATCGTCCTCGCGCTGCTGATGGTGATTCCGGCCGGCGTGCGGCGCGCACCGCGGCTGACCCCGATCGCCGCGACCCTGCTCGCCGTGGAGGCCCTCGGCCTGGCGGCGTTCTATGCGAAGACCTCGCTCGCCATCGCCGCGACGAACCCGCTGGTCTGGAGCCTGGCCATCGGTCTCCTGGCGGCGTTCCTCGCCTACGGACGCTTCAACCTCGAGCCGCTGACGCCGGCTGGACGGAGGACTCGCTGATGCCCGGGAAAACGTCGAAAACCAGCGACAGCCCCGCCGCCCGCTCGGCGGCCAGCAAGCAGATCGACGCGATGATCGCGGCCCTCGACGACTGGCGCGGCGAGCGGCTGGCCGAGATCCGCGCGCTCATCCACGCGGTGGATCCCGAGGTGGTGGAGGACTGGAAGTGGCGCGGGGCGCCGGTCTGGTCCCGCGACGGGATGATCGCCAACGCGGGCGCCTTCAAGGGCAAGGTGAAGATCACCTTCCACCACGGCGCGCAGCTCGACGACCCCAAGGGCCTCTTCAATGCGGGTCTCGAAGGGAACAAGTGGCGGGCCATCGACCTACACGAGGGTGACGCGCTCGACAAGACGGCCTTCAAGGCGCTCGTCCGCGCGGCGATCAAGTACAACCGCAGCCACGACGTGCCCAAGAGCAAGGGCTCGAGAACCTGACGCCGCGCCAGGCGCGGCCGGCCGAGGAGGTCCCGTGTCGAGATCCCAGGGCGGTGGCGCCGATGTGCTGCAGATGCTGCAGCGCTTCCTGAAGCTGCAGTCGGCCGGCGGCATCCTCCTGATGTTCGCGGCGCTGCTCGCCGTGCTCGCAGCCAATCTGCCCGGCCTGGCGCGTCTCTACCAGGCGCTGCTCGACCTGCCCGTGGAGCTGACGCTGGGCGGACTCGAGCTGCACAAGAACTTCCTGCTGCTGGTGAATGACGGCCTGATGGCCATCTTCTTCCTGCTGGTCGCCCTGGAGATCAAGCGCGAGATCCTCGAGGGCGAGCTCGCCGGCGCGCAGCGCCTCGTGCTGCCGGTGCTGGCGTCCATCGGCGGCATCCTCGTGCCGGCGGCGGTCTACCTGGCGATGGCGCAGGCCGACCCGGTGGCCCGCGGCGGCTGGGCGATTCCCGCGGCGACGGACATCGCCTTCTCGCTGGGCGTCCTGGCGCTGCTCGGCTCGCGCGCGCCGCTGGGGCTCAAGGTCTTCCTCACCGCGGTGGCGGTGGTGGACGACCTGGGCGCCATTCTCATCATCGCGCTCTTCTACACGCAGAAGCTCTCGCTGCTGGCCCTGGGCCTCGGGCTGGTGGGTGTGGTGGGGCTCGTCGCGCTCAATCGGCGGCGGGTCACGCGCCTGGGCGCCTACTTCCTGGTGGGGACCTTCATCTGGATCTGCGTCCTGAAGTCGGGCATCCACGCCACGCTGGCCGGCGTGGTGACGGGCTTCGCCATCCCGCTGCGCGCCCGCGACGCGGAAGGGCACTCGCCGCTGCGGCACCTCGAGCACATCCTGCACCCGTGGGTGGCCTACCTCATCCTGCCGCTCTTCGCCTTCGCGAACGCCGGCGTGAGCTTTCGCGGGGTGGGCGCCGAGCTGTGGCTGGGGCCGGTCTCGCTCGGCATCACGCTCGGACTCGTGCTCGGCAAGACGGTGGGCGTCTTCGGCTTCTCCGCCCTGGCGGTGCTCCTCGGCGTGGCGCGACTGCCGGCCGGCGTCAGCTGGCCGGCGCTGCTCGGCGTGGGCCTGCTCGCGGGGATCGGCTTCACGATGAGCCTCTTCATCGGCATGCTCGCCTTCGAGGGACAGCCCGGCGACTACGCCGTGGCCACGCGGCTGGGCGTGTTCGGCGGGTCGATACTCTCGGCGCTGCTCGGGGTCGGGGTGCTGCGCCTCGCGCTGCCGCGCGCGGACTGAGCGCTCGCGCTAGCGCAGCCTGACCAGCCGCGCGGTGGACTTGCGTCCCGCCTGCTCCAGCACCGCCAGGTAGACGCCCGCCGGCAGGTTGCGGCCTTGCTCGTCGCGGCCGTCCCAGCTGATGCGGAAACGCCCGGCCTCGCGGTAGCCCGCGGCCAATCGACGCAACCGCCGCCCCTGCGCATCGTGGATGCTGAGCGCGATCTCCCCGGCGCTGCCCAGCGAGGCCTCGAGCGTCGCCTGCCGGCGGAAGGCCGTGGGCCAGCCCGCCAGTTCCAGGGCGTCCTCCGCGGAGTCGGCCTCCACGCTCGTGATCCCCGCCTCGAGCCCCATGGTGAAGGCGGCCTGGTAGCCGTTGGCCGGATCGCCGTTGGCCTCGGCCGTGAGGTAGAGCGGTTCGTCGGCGTGGAAGATGCCGTCCTGCGCGTTGCTCGTGGGATTGGGCCCGCGGTCGGCGTAGAGCGGCGAGGCGTAGACCGTGTCGTTCACGCTGTCGAGGAACGCGAACTGCGACGTCTTGTAGATGGCGTCCTCGCTGCGCGCCTTGAAGTGGATGTGCGTCGCCCGCCCCGGGTACCAGCCCGGGTAGACGGTGGTGAAGCGCACCTTGCCCTCGGCGTCGCTGAGCTGGGTGCCGCGGAGGAAGGTCTCGCCCACGGCGTTGCAGGTGACCTGGCTGTAGCCCGAGTAGCAGCCGCCCCGGTCGCAGTGCCAGACGTCCACGAGCACGCCGGGCACGGGGACGCAGTTCTCGTCGATGACGGTCATCTCGAGATCGAGCGGCACGCCCAGCCGGTCCTCGCGGATGTCCTGCCGCAGCAGGTTCGGATCGAAGTAGAAGGGGCCGGCCGTCTCCTCGGGCGTGATCCAGCAACTGCTCCCGTCCCGCGGCGAACGCGTCGCCCCTCGCGCGAAGGCCCTGCGCACGGGGCGCGGCAGCGAGGCATAGCCGAGGCCGAGAAGCAGGGTCTTGAGCAGGCTGCGACGTTCCATGGCGACACTCCGTGGCTGAGGGTCCCCGAGCATAGCGCAACCACCAAGAAATCGCAAAGATCTCGCTATGGCGCATTTCGGCTCCGTTTCGCCGCTGGGGCGCCGTGGCGCTATACTCGGTGGGCGAAGGGAGGGGGAATGCGACCCATCGGCGCACTGGCCATCGCTGTGCTCCTGCCGGCACTGGTAGCCGCCGGGCAGCCCCGACACCCTTCGCCCCCGGGGGCGTTCCCGCTGCTCTTCGACTCGGAGTGGGTGGAGCTCACGATCGTCCCCGACAGCCTGCAGGTGGACGCGCGCTACGTGATGCGCTGCCGCGGACGCACGGAGCGCCCGACACCGCTGGTCTTTCCCTTCCCCGTCGACTCCCTGCTCGGCGGCTGGCGCATGATCGACGCGCGCGTCGCCGGCGATCCGCCCGCACCCATCCGCTGGGAGCCCATGCCCGGCGCCTCGGCCGTGCGGCTCTGGGTGCCGCCGTGCACGGCCGACACCCTGGTGCTCGAGGCCGTCTACCGGCAGGCGCGGCGCACGGACTACGCGCGCTACATCGTCACCACGGTGGGCGGCTGGGGACGGCCCCTGAACTACGCAGGCTTCGGGATCCGGCTGCCGCAGGGCGCCCGGCCGCTGGAGTTCAGCTTCCCCTTCCTGCCCGACTCGGCGTGTGCCGGTCGTTACGTCTACGAGGCCTGCGAGTTCTGGCCGCAGCACGACGTGACGGTGCGCTGGCGCCCCTGAGCCCCTCGACGGCGGCCGGAAGCGGGACTACACTCCCTGCGCCGACCGGGAGGTGCGGGGATGCGTAGCGTCTTCTCGTGGGTGCTGGTGCTGGGTGGCCTGTCGATCGCGGGCGGCCTGCCCGCGCGCGCGGACGTCACGCCGGACGCCGCGCTCGAAGTCCACGTGCAGACGCCGGCCTGGAACTGCGACAGCCCGATCACGCACTGCGACGACATCGAGGGCAGCGCGCTGGCCCTTGGGCAGGTGGAGTTTCTCCTCTACTTCCAGCCCATCTACTGGCAGCAGTCCCACCAGCCGGTGCGGCTCTCGAGTCTTCACACGGAGCTTCACTGGCCCGAGGCCTGGCAACTCCTCGACGCCGACGGCTGCTCCGCGGACTGGGGCCAACTCGACTGGACCGGCTCTCCCCACGCGCTCACCCTCGAGTGGTGGGACTGCCCGAACCTGCCGATCGAGGACGGCGGCGTGTTCCTGATGGCGCGCTTCGTGTTCAACGCCACCGAGCCGGGACGCTTCTGGGCCGAGTACCACAACGGGAGCACGGTGACGCTGGGCTGTCCGCCCACGACCGTGCAGACCTACCCGGTCTTCTGCTTCGCCGAGCTCGGCGAGGACTGCGAGTACACGCGCTTCCACTGTGGCTACCTGCCGCCCTGCAGCCCCTTCTTCCCGACCGAGTCCCTCGAACTCAGCGCGCCGCCCGGCGCCAGCGCCGTCGCTTCGACCGAGGTGAACGGGATCGACCTCTGCTGGTCCCAGGTGCAGCTCGACACCACGGCCCCCTGGCTCAGCGCCGTGCACAAGCTCGTCGAGCACGACTACTTCGACGTCACGCTGACGGCGGACGCCACCGGCCTCGAACCGGGGCTCTACACCGCCAGGCTGCGCGCGCACACGATGTGGATCTCGCGCTGCCTGCCGGTGGAGTTTCGCGTGCTGGATCCTACGGGCGTGACGCCGCCCCCGGGGGCGGAGCTGATGAGCTGGAGCCGCGTCAAATCGCTCTACCGCTGATGCCCTGGCTAGTCCTTCCGCTTGCGCCGGCGCGTGGACTTGCCGCCGCTGCCCAGGATGAGCATCGCGCCCAGCACGAAGCCCAGGTCGTAGAGGTGCCCGTTGTTGTGCGCGTCGTAGACCGACACGCCGTCGTTGAACAGCGACACGATGAACGCGAAGGGCAGGATGATCCCTTGCCAGAGCCCGAGCCAGAAGCCCGCCACCTCGCCGGTCTCGTCCGGCGTCTGACGCAGCTCGTTGGGTCCAGCGGCGCAGCTCAACAGCAGCGACACGCTCAGCAGCAGAACCATCCCCACGATTCGATGCAGCATCGGCGACCTCCTTTGCCCGCTGCATTCCGAGCCTAGCGAGTCCCTCGCCCGCTGGCCAGGGCTGCGCGCTATGTCCGGCATTGCCCAATAATTCCGATTAATGTACAATCGGTCCAGGCCAAACCGGGAGGTCCCCATGAAGCGTGCGCTTCTTCTCGGCGCGAGTCTGCTGCTACTGGCGTGGCCGGCGGCCGCCAGCGTGATCACCTCCACGTCCAGCGGCGGAAACTGGGCCGTGGGCAGCACCTGGGTCGGCGGGCTCGTGCCCGGCGCGGGCGACGAGGTGGTGATCGCCGGACCGGTGGTGGTGCCGAGCGTCCAGTCCTGCCTGTCGCTCAGCGTCGAGCCGGCCGGCAGCCTGCGCGGACTGCCCGGCGCCCCCAACCGCCTCGAGGTCGGCGGGCCCGTCGACAACGCCGGCACGGTGATCGACGACCCCTTCTATTTCGACCTCCAGCTTGCCGGCGATCTCCACAACAGCGGCAGCCTGCTCTGCCGCAGCACGATCTTCGCCGGTGCGGGCGACTACCAGTTGAGCATGGAACCCGGCTCGCAGGTGATGACATCCCTCGACGTCGCCGACGGCGCCACCTGCGCCCTCACCCTGGACACCCCGTTCACGCTCACCGGTAACGTCGACGTACGCGGCGGCCAGCTCACGCTCGCCCCCGACTGCCCGCTCACCGTCACGGACGGCGCGATCTCCGGCGATGTCTTCTGCGGCGGCACGCCGATCCACGTGGAGGGCTGGACCTACCTCGAGTACGCCAACCTCGACCAGGCCGTGCTCTTCGGCGAGACCGAGGTCAGCTATCAGGTCACCTTCACCGGCGGGCTGACGGTCAAGGACGGCCTGCGCAACGCGGTCTTCACCGGCGGGACGCAGTCCAGCATCGAGGGCGACCTCGTGAACGAGGGGCACATCTCGCACGACGACTACAGCTTCACCTTCAGCCTGACCGGCGACCTGATCAATCACGGCCTGATCGACAACTCCTTCATCGAACTCGTGGGCGACGCCCCGCACCACCTGAGTGCGAGCCCCGGCGCGCTCTTCGATGCCAACCTCTTCCTTCCCGAGTTCGTCGGAGGCGACGTCGTCGCCGAAACACCACTCACGTTTTCCAGCGGCTTGTCACTGAGCGGCGGCACGCTCACGCTCATGCCCGGCGCCGATCTCCACTTCAACGACTACGCCGGCATGGGCGGCGGCACCGTGTTCGCCAACGGGAACACGATCAGCATGAGCGGCACCCATGGCGCGCTAGGCGATCTCGTGTTCGACTCGGTCGTCCTCGCGGGCGCAATGCGAATCTCCTTCGACAGCCAGTTCACGGGCGGCCTGACTGTGCAGGACACCCTCCAGTGCTGGGAGTTCTACAGCCCGACCCTGACCGTGGACGGCCCGCTCCTCAACCAGGGCACGATCCAGGACAACGTGGGCGTGCTCACCCTGCGCCTGCAGGGCGATGCCCAGAACCTCGGCCTGTGGACGAACACCACTGTCATCGTGGCCGGCGCACTCGACCAGGCCGTCGGCGCGGGGCCCGGCATCGATGTTCCCAGCTTCGTCCTCGACTCACAGCTGAGCGCCGCGAGCTACCAGTGGTATCGCGACGGCATCGCGCTGCCCGGCGAAACCGCCTCGACGCTGACCCTGAACACCGTCGGCGCGAACGACTACGGCGCCTATCGCTGCGAAGGCGCCGGCGGCGTCCTCTCGCGGCAAATCGTGATCGACGAATTCGCAGACCCGACCGCGGTTCCGGTCGCCGCACCGGCGGCGCAGTTGGCCCAGAACTTTCCGAACCCGTTCAATCCTGCGACCCGCATCGACTTCACCCTCACCCGGCGCAGCCAGACTCACCTCAGCGTGGCGGACGTCGCTGGCCGCGAAGTCGCAGTGCTCGTGAACGGCGCGCTCGATGCCGGCGCGCACCAGATCGAGTGGCGTCCCGCGGACCTTCCGTCCGGCCTCTACCTGATTCGCCTGCGCACGGACGACGCTGTGATCGTTCGGAAGTGCACCCTGCTCAAGTAGCGCGCTGGGCACAGCTCCGCCCTGCCCGGCGACCCCGTGTCGCCGGGCTTTTTCGTGCGGCGGCGTCGGTCAGGGCGAGCCGCGCGCGCTCGCCCCGGCGACAACCGTCCGCGCGAGGCCGCGCGCGTGATGGAGTTGATGGCAGGCGCTGCAGAGCGTGATCAGGTTGCTCGGGTCGTTCGTGCCGCCATTCGCGCGGGGCTTCCGGTGGTGCACTTCGAGGAAGCGCGTGCTCGTGCAGCCCGGACCCTGGCAGCGGTGGCCGTCACGGGCGAGGATCTTCCGCCGCAGTGCCGGCGTGAGCGTGCGCGGCAGGTCGCCCCCGGGGGCGGGCAGTTCGCCGCGGCCCGTGACGTAGGCCTGTGCCCCGCAGTCCGGACAGCGACGAATGATCACGGTGGCGGCCTGCTTCACCGGCCCCCGGGGGCGGGTGGCGAGCGCGTCGAGCACCAGTTCTTCCTTCGGGTCTAGCTGGCCGTCCTTGCGCAGTTGCTCGATCAGCGCTTCCCAGCGCGCGTACTGCTCCGGCGTGAAGTTCAGCGTGACGCGCAGGGGCGCGGCGGCTTCGGCCTCCTCGCGGCGCGCTTCGGGCTCGCCCGCCGCGAACAGCGCCGGGGGATCCTGGCGCTTCCTCGGCGGCCGCGGCCGGCTCGCCTTCACCTTGCGCTCGAGCGCGCGGCGGCCGAGCCGCTTGGCATCGTCGAGCCAGTGGCCTTCGTTCGCCGGCGTCGCCACGGACACGAGCTCACGCGCCTTGGTCCAGGGCAGCTCGCCGGCCTCGACGGCGCGTCGTGTCTCCGGCAGGCGCTCGAGTGCACCCGCCATGCGCACGAAGGCCGAGAGCTTGCGCTCGGAGAAGCCCAGCGCATCGCGGCCATAGGCGTGGATCGAGGAGTAGCCCAGCTCGCGGTAGAGCTGATCTTCCATGATAGTAGCGAAGGAGAGCAGCGCGCCCTTCTCGAGGCGCTGCAATCGCTGAAGTTCAGTCGTCAGAGCCCGGTGCAGTCGCCGGGCGCGGTCGGCTCGAGTCTCCATGATGAAAGTCCCAGGAAAGTGGAGCGGGAGGCTTGCGATGGATACTAATGTATAGTATCATACGAAGGCCGTCAAGGGCGGCACAGCAGATAGTCGAGAGAATCTTCCCGCGGCAGTCCCCACCCGCCCCCGGGGGCGAGCGAGACCAGGAGGTCCGATACCGCCAGACACGCGCCGCCGCTGAACAACCCGCCCCCGGGGGCGGGGCACCACCGTTCCACGGCGATGTCCGAAAACGACCAGCCTCGCCCGCGAAAGTTGCTACCCTATCCGCATGGAGCTCGATGCCACCATCTGCTATCGCGCGCTGCGAAGCCGCGACGCGCGCTTCGACGGACGCTTCTTCACCGGCGTGACCAGCACGGGCATCTACTGCAGGCCAGTCTGCCCAGCGCGCACTCCCAGGGTGGAGAACTGCAGGTTCTTCGCCTGTGCGGCGGCGGCCGAGGAGGCGGGCTTCCGCCCGTGCCGACGTTGCAGGCCCGAAACCGCGCCCGGTACACCGGCGTGGCAGGGCAGCGCGTCAACGGTGTCGCGCGCGCTGAGGTTGATCGACGACGGCGCGCTGGACGACGAGGGCCACGGCGTGGAGAACCTCGCCGAGCGGCTGGGCGTGGGGGGCAGGCACCTGCGGCGGCTGTTCGCGGAGCAGCTGGGGGCGTCGCCGCTGGCGGTGGCGCAGACGCGGCGAGCGCATCTGGCGCGGCGACTGATCGAGGTGTCGTCGCTGCCGATGACGCGCATCGCGCTGGCGGCCGGCTTCCCGAACGTGCGGCGCTTCAACGCGAGCATTCGCGAGCGCTTCCAGTGCAGCCCCAGCGAGATTCGCCGTGGAGCGCGACGGGCGGCGGGGAGAGAACTGCAGCTGCGCCTCGCGTTTCGTCCGCCGCTCGACTGGTCCGCCCTGCTGGCCTATCTCGCTCCACGGGCGATCCCCGGTGTGGAGCGAGTAGACGGCGACAGCTACAGCCGGACCGTCGCTCAGGGCGATTTCGCCGGCGTCGTGCGCGTGTCGCTCGCCCCCGGGGGCGGGGCGCTGGTGCTGAGCGCGCCGCCCTCCGCGGCCGCCGTGCTCGCGGCGCTGGCCGCCCGGGCGCGGTCGCTCTTCGACCTGGATGCCGACCCCGCGGCGATCGGGAGCGTGCTGGCTGCGGACCCGGTTCTGGCTCCGCTGCTCGCGCAACATCCGGGGCTCCGCGCGCCGGGTGCCTGGGACCGCTTCGAGCTGGCGATTCGCGCGCTCCTGGGCCAGCAGATTTCCGTCGCGGCGGCCACGCGCCTGGCAGGTCGTCTGGTGCGGCGCTGGGGGCGTCCGCTCGACGCGCGAACGAGCGCGCCGGAAGCGGTCGCCTCGCGCGAACCGGCCTGGCTCTTCCCGCGTCCGCAAGATCTGGCGGACGCGGACATCGCAAGCCTCGGCATGCCCGGCGCGCGCGCTGATGCGATCCGCGGCTTCGCGAGCGCCGTGGCGAGCGGCGCGCCGCTGCTCGAGCTGGCGGCGTCGTCGCAGCAGGCGGTCGACCGGCTCACCGCGCTGGATGGCGTCGGCGACTGGACGGCGCAGTACATCGCGCTGCGGGCACTGAAGGAGCCCGACGCCTTTCCCGCTGGCGACCTCGGTCTGCGTCGCGCCCTGCCTGCGCTCGCCCCCGGGGGCGAGCAGCACCCGTTGCCGACGGCCGCGGCGCTGCGCAGGCGCGCCGAGGGCTGGCGCCCCTGGCGCGGCTATGCCGCCATGCTGCTCTGGCAGTCCGACCTCCCCGGTCCCCCGCGACAACGCGAAAGGAACTGACATGAAATGCACCCACGGCACCCTCACGCTGAAGAGCCCCATCGGGCCGCTCACGCTGATCGCCCGCGCCGAAGGGCTGACCCACGTCTTCTTCCCGGGCCACGAGGGCCCGTTTCCCGCCGGCGACGACAGCCCCGCCGCCGCCGCCGTGCTCGCGCGCGCGGCCGAGCAGCTGGGGGAGTACTTCGCGGGGCGTCGTCAGCGCTTCGACCTTCCCCTGGCGCCGACGGGCACGGACTTCCAGCGCAGCGTGTGGCTGGGCCTGCGGGAGATCCCCTATGGCGCGACCCTCAGCTACGGCGAACTGGCGCGGCGCGTCGGGCGTCCGCAGGCGGTGCGCGCCGTGGGGGCGGCCAACGGGGCGAACCCGCTGCCGGTGATCGTCCCCTGTCATCGTGTGATCGGGGCGAACGGGCGGCTCACGGGCTTCGGCGGCGGACTGCCGGCGAAGATGGCCCTGCTGGAACTGGAGGGGCGCGCGTTCGTCGGCGACCGGGTGCTGCCCGCCGAGCCGTAGGCGCCCGAAGCATGCGGTCACCCGGCGGGGCTGGTCTTCGCCGGGTGGCTGTGCTATGGCTGAGGGCCTGGACCCAAACGAGGAGGCCACGATGGCTCGCTTCACCCTCGGCGGCAATCCCTGCAACACGGTGGGCGACCTGCCCGCGGTGGGCAGCGCCGCCCCGGACTTCACGCTCACCAAGACCGACCTGAGCCCGCTGACGCTCTCCGAACTCAAGGGCAAGCGCGTGGTGCTCAACATCTTCCCCAGCATCGGCACGGGCGTTTGCGCCACCAGCGTCCGGCGCTTCAACGCCGAGGCCAGCACGCTGACGAACACGGTCGTGGTCTGCGTGTCCATGGACTTGCCCTTCGCCCACCAGCAGTTCTGCGCGGCCGAAGGCCTCGAGAACGTGGTGCCGGTCTCGGACTTCCGCACGCGCAAGTTCGGTGACAGCTACGGCGTGCGCATCCTCGACGGCAAGTTCGAGGGCCTGCTCGCGCGCTCCGTGGTGGTGGTGGACACGGACGGCAAGGTCATCCACAGCCAGCTCGTGGCCGAGACGGCCAACGAGCCCGATTACGCGGCGGCGCTGGGCGTCCTCGTCTAGATTGCGCTTTCCCCTCGCCCGGCGCGACGGCCGGGCGAGGGCCCGCGAATCCCGTACAAACACGTCAAGATCAAGGCGATAGCGGCCGATGTCACGGCGAAGGGCCGGGACCCCCGCCGGGTCCCGGTCTGTCCGTGCCCTCATGAACCCCGACGGGGAGGCCTGGGGAATCGCCGTGATCCGTCGCCGCGACATCGTCGTCCGCGTCCTGAGCGTGCTGTTGGCGCTCGTGCCGGGCCTTGGCCTGGGCGCGCGGGCCGCCGAGGCCGATCCCGCATTCGTGGCCAGCGGCAGCTACGTCGGCGACGGCAGCGGCGGACAGACCATCGGCGGTCTGGGCTTCGAGCCGGTGTTCGTGATCGTGAAGAGCGGGGAGATGTCCGCCGCGGTCTGCCGCAGCGCGACGCTGCCCGACGGCCGCTCCAAGCGGCTGGCCGGCGCGTCCTCGCTGCTGACCGACCGCATCCTCGGCTTCGATGCCGACGGCTTCAGCGTCGGCGGGAGCGCCGAGGTCAACGCCGCGGGCGTCACCTTCACCTGGATCGCGGTGAGCGCGGGCGACGAGATCGCCCTCGGCAGCTACACCGGCCTCGGTCTGGCGGCGCAGACCATCACCGGTGTGGGATTCGCGCCCGAGCTGGTGCTGGTGATGGGCGAGGGCTCCACGCGCGTGTGGCATCGCGGCCAGTCCATGAACGACGGCTCGAGCCTGCCCTTCGCGGACGTGGGGTCCAGCACGAGCTGCATCACGGCGCTGGTCGCGGACGGCTTCAAGGTCGGCACGTCGACCGAGGTGAACGCGCTCTTCGGCAGCTATCACTACGTCGCCTTCAAGGCCGAGCCGGGGCGGGTGGCCTCGGGCCGCTACTGGGGCGACGGTCTGGACAATCGCAACGTGCCGCTCGGCGGCTTCCAGCCCGACTACGTCTGGGTGAAGTCCGGCGGCGTGACCGCGGGCGCGCACCGGCCCAGCGCGCTGCAGGGCGACCTGACCCTGCAGTTCTCGCCGCTCGCCTCCTTCCCCAACGGCATCCAGGCGCTCACCGCGGACGGCGTGACGCTGGGGACGAGCGCGAACGTCAACCAGAACGCGCAGGCCTTCTACTGGCTGGCGCTGCGCGGCGCGGATCACGCCGAGCTGGCGCTCGACTTGAGCGCCGACACGGCCACGCCCGGGCAGGGGCAGGAGGTCACGCTCAGCCTGCGCGTGCGCAACGACGGCCCGCGCACCGCGCGCGGCGTGGCGCTGAACTGCGCGCTGCCGGCCGAGCTGCTGCTGCAGCAGGCCTCGGCGGGGCAGGGCGACTACGATCCCGTCACCGGTGACTGGACCCTGGGCGCGCTACCCGCGGGGCAGTCGGTGACGCTCAAGCTCGTCTGCCTCGTCGCGGAGGGCACGGCGGGCAGTGCGATCACCGTGGACGGCGCCATCGTCGCGAACGAGTTGCTGGATCTGCACCCCGCCGATGACAGCGCCACCCTGCAGCTCGACATCCCCGGCGCCGACCTGGTGCTGGGCATGGCGGCCTCGCCGCCGGTCATCGCCGAGGGCGACAGCACCGCCCTGGAGCTCGTGGCGCAGAACCTCGGCCCCAACGGGGCCACGGGGGTCCAGATCTCCCTGCACGTCTCGGCGGGTCTCAACCTGCTGAGTGTCAGCGGACCGGGCGCCTACAATCCGGTCAGCGGCCTGTGGTCGCCGGGCCCCATCGCCGCGGGGGAGGCTGTGACGCTGCGCGTGCTCGTCGCCGCGCAGCCCGGCACCGAGGGCGAGCTCATTCCCGTGGACGCGGCGCTGCTGACCTCCACGCCGGGCGACCCTACGCCCGAGGACGACGTCGCGAGCGCGACGGTCACCGTCACCGCGCTGCAGATCACGACGCTGGAAGCGATGGGCGACACCTGGCTCGAGGAGGGTCACCCCACCGACACCCACGGTGACGAAGGCGACACCAAGGTCAAGCACAAGACTGGCGACGACCGCTTCTCCCTGTTCGGCTTCGACCTGTCGTCCTTCCCCGCCGGCAGCCAGGTGCAGTCCGCGCAGCTGCAGCTCACGGTCCGCAGCGCCGACGCCTCCGGCGATCCGGTGCTGATCCATCGGGTGACTTCCCCCTGGGACGAGGCCACGGCCACCTGGAACAGCCATGGCAGCGCCTTCGACCCAGCGGTGGTCGCCACCCTGCTGCCGGCGCTGCCGCACGCCTATCAGGTGGACGTCACCTCCCTGGTCCGCGACTGGGTGGACGGCGTGCAGCCCAACCACGGGTTCCTGCTCGAGGCGACCTCCTACGACGACGAGTCCCGCTACTACTCCAGGGAGGAGAGCAACGCCCCCCGGCGCCCCAAGCTCATCGTCACCACCACCGGCAGCGCCGACCTCGGGGTGAGCCTGAACGTCGACGACCCCGCGCCCGACGCGGGGCAGCGCGTCCAGCTCACCGCGACGGTGGAGAACGCCGGTCCCCAGGACGCCGCCGCGCTGCTGCTGCGCGCGGCGCTGCCGGCCGGCCTCGACTTCGTGTCCGCCACGCCGGACCGCGGCAGCTACTCGTCCGCCACCGGGCTCTGGACCCTGGGCGGCCTGCCCGTGGGCGAGAGCGTCACGCTGCGGATCGAGGCCGACGTGGCCGCGGACGCCGCGGGCGCGACCCTGGTGGACAGCCTGAGCGTGGCCAACCTGGCCCAGGCGGATCCGGTGGCCGCGAACGACGTCGCGACGGTCACGCTGCAGGTCACGTCGTCCGACCTGGCGCTCACGATGCGCGCGGACACGCTGCACCCGCTGCCGGGCGGGACCGTCAACTACCGGCTCGTGCTGCGCAACCTGGGGCCGAGCGACGGCAGCGGGATCGTCGTGGGCGACTCGCTGGACACGGGGCTCACGCTCAGCGGCGCGACGCCCAGCCAGGGGAGCTTCGTCGTGGTAGGGGGCCGCTGGCTGGTGGGCGCCGTGGCCGCGGGCGACAGCGCGACGCTGGACATCAGCGCAACCGTGCCCGCGGGCGCTGGCGGCGCGCCGCTCACGCACCGCGCCTGGCGCGTGGCCGCCGACCAGGGCGACCCCGTGGCCGTCAACGACAGCTGCAGCGTCACCGTGAGCGCCGTGGCCGCGGATCTCGCGCTCGAGCTCGCCGTGGACGACCCCGCCCCCGACCCCGGGGGCGCCCTGCAGTTCACGCTGCGGGTCACCAACAACGGCCCCAACGACGCCACGGGCGCGCAGCTGCTGCTTCCGCTGCCGGCGGAACTCGTCTACCAGGCGGACACGCCCGAGCAGGGCGCCTACGACAGCGGCACCGGCCTCTGGACCCTGGGCGACCTCGCCGCCGGCGACGCCCGCGCGCTGCTGCTGGACGCCACGGTGGACCCGGGCGCCAGCGGCGAGCTCGCGGTGGACGCCTGGGTGGACGCCGCCTCGCCGCCCGACCCGGTGACCGCCAACGACAGCGCGCGCGTGCTCCTCGCGGTGGCCGGCGCCGACCTCGCGCTGCGCAAGTCCGTGGACCTGCCCGCCGGCGATCCGGGCGACCCCTTCGTCTTCAGCGTGGTGCTGGAGAATCTCGGTCCCAACGACGCCACCGGCGTCAGCGTGCGCGACTCGCTGCCCCCCGGCCTCAGCGTGACGAACGCCTCGCCCCAGCAGGGCGACTACGACCCGGCGACCGGGGTGTGGACGCTGGGCGACCTCGCCGCCGGCGACAGCCTCGTGCTCGAGCTGGCGACCGTGCTGGGCGCCGGGCACGCGGGCCAGACGCTGATCAATCGCGCCTGGGTGGCGGCCAGCGACCAGCCCGACCCCGGGGGCGCGGCCGACGCGGACAGCGCGGCGATCGCCGTCCGCTCCGCCAATCTCGCGCTGGCCATGTCCGCCGCGCCCACGGACCTCGAGGTGGGGGCGCTGAGCTACGTGTCGCTCACCCTCGCGAACTCGGGTCCCCAGACGGCCGAGGACGCGTCGGTGCTGGTCACGCTGCCCGCCGGGCTCACGGTGGAGGCCCAGAGCACGGGCCAGGGCGCCTTCGCCGTGGACTCCGGGATCTGGAGCCTGGGCGATCTCGGCGCGGGCAGCGCCGCCGTGCTCAATCTCGACCTGCGCGTCGAGCCCGAGGCCGCGGGACAGCTGCTGGCGCTGAGCGGCCTGGCCCAGGCCCACACCGACGATCCCGCGCCGGCCAACAACAGCGCCGGCGTGGAACTGGTCGTGGCCGGCGACTACCTGCCCCGCCTGCGGGTGACCGTCCTCGAACAGAGCGTGCAGACGCTGTTCCCGGGAGCCACGCGCCCGAGCGTGCTGGCCCTGCGCATCGTGAACGAGAGCCAGGAGCTGCAGACCCTCGACGGACTCACGCTCCACAACCGCGCCACCGGGCTCGGCAGCGCCGGCCAGCTGGACTCCATCTGGACCCCGCTCGGGCTGGAGACGCTGCGCAGTCCCGCCGAGATCAGCGAGGTGATCGAGCGCGCGGACGTGGTCTTCGTCGGCGGCGTCGCGCAGTTCGACGCGCTGGGGCTCGCCCTTGATCCCGGCGACTCGCTGCGCGTGGACGTCCGCGCCGGCGCCTCGCTCACCGCGCGCGACGGCGACCGCCTCGACCTGCGCCTCGAGACGGCCGCGGACCTCGGCTTCGCCGCGCCCTGTTCGCTGCTCGCGACCTGGCCGCTGGATCCCGCGGGCAGCTTCCTGGTGGACGGCATGTCCGCCGCGCAGATCCGGCTCGACGCGCCCGTCGCGCCCGACTCGGCCGCGCTCATGACCGGCGCCACCGACGCGCTGGTGATGCGCCTGCGCGTGCCGGCCAACGGCTACCTGCCCGACGTGCTGCAGAAGGTGAACGTCGTGAACGGCGGCAGCGCGCAGCCGGGCGGGGACATCACCGCGCTGCGCCTCTGGCGCGACGACGGCGACGGCGACTTCGACACCGAGACCGACCAGCCCCTCGGCGAGCTGGTGAGCACGCAGGCGCGCTGGGAGCTCTACGGCCTCAGCGAGCCGGTGCCGGTGGGCGGGCTGCAGCTCTTCGTCAGCGCCGATCTGAATCTGCTCGCCACCGAGGGCGCGACGGTGGCGCTGGGCCTGCCGGCCGACCCCACCGACACGGCCCTCGGCATGAGCAGCAGCAACGACGGCCCCGTGGACCGCGCCGTGCCCGCGCCGCTGACGCAGGTGATCACGGCGGACAACCGCCTGACCGTGTCCAGCATCGAGCTGCCCGAGCGCAGCGCGGCGCCGGGCGCCCGGAACGCGCCCGTCCTGCGCCTGCTGCTGGGCAACAGCTTCGGCGAGCCGAAGCTGCTGGAGAGCCTGGAGCTCGAGTCCAGCGCCAGCGGCGCCGGCACGCCCGCCCAGCTCGCCCAGGGGCTCGACTACCTGCGGCTCTGGGCGGACGCAAACGGCGACGGCCTGCCGGACGCCGGCGCGCAACCCCTCGACGGCGCGGCGATGGGCGCGGACGGCGTCGTGGACTTCACGGGCTTCGGCTTCACCGTGCCGGCCGAGAGCCAGGTGCAGCTGCTGGTGACGGCGGACGTCTCCCTGCTGGACGCCGCCGACGGCGACCTGCAGGCCGTGGAGGTCGCCGGCGTGGAGGCGCTCGCCTTCGCCGACGGCACCGCGCCCGCGGCCATCTTCCCCCTGGGCTCGGGCGGCGCGCTGCGCGTGGACGGCATGGTGGCCGCCCAGCTCGGCAACCTCGGCGCGCCCGTGGCCACGGTGGGCCCGGGTGAGGGGCCCGTGCTCGGCCTGGCCTTCACGCTGCCGGCCAACGGCTACCTGCCGGACGCGCTGCAGCACGTCACCGTGGCCAACCTCGGCGGCGACGCCGACGGCGACGCGCTCCCGACCCTCACGCTCTGGAGCGACGGCGGCAACGATGCCTGGGACGCCGGCGACGCCGGTGGCGACGACGTCGAGCTCGGCGCGCTGGCCTGGCTGGGGGACAGCTGGCAGAGCGCCCTGTCGTCGATCCCGGTGCCGGAGGGCGGCCTGCGGCTCTACGTGAGCTTCACGGTGGCGTCGTCGCTGGCGGACTCGTCCACCGTGCAGCTGGGCGTGCCCCAGGACGGCCTGATCATGGCCTCCGACAACGACGGCCCGCGGGACGCGCCGCTGGTCAACGCCGAGTCGCAGCTGCTCAGCCCCGCCACTCTGCTCAGCAGCCTCAGCATCAGTCCGGTCGCGAGCATCGTGGGCCAGGACGTGAACGTGGTCATGGTGCTGCGCAACCAGGGCGGCGAACGCATGTCCGGGATCGCGCCCTCGCCGCTCGCCGCCAGCGGCGACGGGCAGCTCACGCTGATCGCCGGCCCCACGCCGCCGAGTCTCGATCTGGAGGCCGGCGCCGACAGCAGCGTGCAGTGGACCTATCGCGCCGCCGCCCCCGGGGGCGTGCTGCTCGCGGGCAGCGCGTCGGGCACCGGCGACGAGAGCGGCCTCACCCATCTGTCGCTCACCAGCCACTCCAACGCGCACACGGTCTTCGTCGCCACGGACAGCCTGAGCCTGCATCCGGTGCCGAGCCTGCCGTTCTTCGTCAACCGCGGGCAGGATGGCGTGGTGCCGCTGCACCTCACCTTCAGCAACGGCGGCGGCGCGGAGGCGTCGGCGGTGAACCTGCGCGGCTTCTCCCTCGAGCTGGAGGCCACCGGTGGCGGCGGCATCGTGCCGGCGGAGCTCTTCGACGGCGTGCGGGTGAAGGAGGGCGGCGACGTCTACCTGGTCAAGACGGCCGCCGAGATCGAGACCGCCGGCTCCACGCTGTCGCTGCCCTTGGATCCGGTGGTGAGCGTCGCGCCGGGCGCGCCGGTGACGCTGGACCTCGAGGTCGACGTCGCCCCGGGCACCGTGGTGCCGGGCTTCAGCGTCAAGATCACGGGCGCGAGCGTCTTCGACGCGGTGGACGCCACCAGCGGCGCGCCGGTGTCGGTGGCGCTCGAATCCGGCAGCTATCCGGTCAGCGCCGGCCCCGCGCAGGTGAGCGCTCCGGCCGAGACCCTGCTGGTGAGCGCGGCGCCGGACAGCCTGCGCCCCGCGGGGCAGGGCCAGCCGGCCGTGCTCCTGGGCGTGCTGACCCTCGACAACGACGGCATCCCCGACATCACCGCCGACGCCCGCCTCCTCGCCTTTGGCCTCGGCTTCGCGGACAGCAGCGGCGTGAACGCGATCGCGCCCGGCGCCGTGCTGACGCGTCTGCGCGTGGTGGACGGCCTGGGCGTCACGCACGCGGAGCGCGGCCTCGACGCGGGTGACACGGCCCCGCTCGCCCTGGTCTGCTCGCCGCTCCTCGCCGTGGCCAGCGGCACGCCGCAGACCCTGCTGCTGCTGGGCGACATCGCGCCCGACGCGCCGCTGGGGATCCTGCGCGCGCGTCTCGAGCCGCCGTCCAGCATGGTCGTGCACGACGCGATCAGCGGCGGCCCGGTCACGCCGGCCTACGCGGCGCCCACGCTCCTCGGCCATCGCGTGCGCGTGGAGGCGGCCGCCGGCATGCTGCTGGCGCGCCGGGTCGCGGCGGCGCCCGACAGCGTGAGCCTCGGCGCCACGGCCGTGCCGGTGCTCGGCCTGCGGCTGCGCCATCCCGGCGGCCCCGAGAGCGCCGCGCTGCGCAGCCACGGCTGCGCCATCCGCTTCTGGGACGCGTCCCGCGACTCCCTGCCCCCGGGCGACCTCCTCTCCGCCCTGCGCGCGCAGTGGAACGGCCAGCCGCTGCCGCTGCCCGAGCTGCCCGCGAGCGGCGGTTCGGTCTGGCTGCCCCTGGGCGACGCGGTGCTCGCGCCCGGCGACTCGGCCACGCTCGACATCGCCATCGATCTGGACCCCGCGGCCGCGGGCGGCTTCCTCGAGCTGGCCATCGACGGCCCCGGCTGGCAGGCCGTGGACGAGAACACGTCCGCCCCCGTCGCGCTGGGCCCCGAGATCGGGCAGAGCTTCCCGCTGGTCTCCGGGCTGATCTGGCTGGAGGCGCCGCCGCGCGAGCTGAGCGTGGGCATCGAGAGCCGGATGCCCGCCGTGCTCGCGGCCGACGGCCTCGAGCTGGCCTGCGCCAGCTTCACCCTGTCCAATCCCGCGGCGGCCGGCGACGGCGCCGTGCCCCTGGCCGGCCTGGTCCTCTGCGCCGAGGACGGCCGAGGCGTCGCACTGCCCGTGGGCGCCGCGCTGCGCCGCGCGCGCCTCTACCTGGACGACACGCTCTGGGCCGAGAGCGCCGTCCTCACGGCCGATTCGCTCGGGGCCTGGGTCGGCGCGGCCACGCCGCTGCCGGTGGAGCCGCAGCAGGCGCGCGTCCTGGAGCTGCGCGTGGAGCTGCAGGAGGACTTCGCCGGCCCCAGCCTGCGCCTGGGCCTGCGCGACGGGGACGTCCACGTGGTCCAGCCCGCCAACCCGCTGCTGGCCATCGCCACGCGCGCGGCGTCGGGGCAGAGCTTCCCGCTCTGGACGGCGACCGGCAACCTGAGCCCGCGCAGCCTGGCCGACAGCTACAGCAACTTCCCCAACCCCTTCGCGGCCGGCCGCACGTCCACCCGCTTCACCTACTACCTCGACCGCCCCGCGCACGTGACGCTGCGGCTGTGGACGGGGCGGGGCGAGGCCGTCTTCACGGTGATCGACGACACCGCGCGCGCCGCGGGCCTGCACCAGGACGAGCGCTGGGACGGCCTGAACGGGGCCGGCAACGCGGTGCAGAGCGGCGTCTACCTGGCCGAGCTGCGCGTGGACTACGACGACGGGGGGAGCGAGCGCATCCTCCGCAAGGTGGCGGTGCTGCGATGAGGGCGCTCCGCGCATGGGTGCTGCTGACGGCGCTCTCGGCGGCGTGCTCCGCGCGCGCCGCGGAGGACGCGGGCAGCCAGTCGATCTTCGCCTACGGGGCCGGCGCCCGCGCGCTGGGCATGGGCGGCGCGGCCTGCGCCACGGAGGAGGGCGCCACGCTGCTCTTCTGGAACCCCGGTGCGCTGGGCCGGCTGCAGCGCCGGGAGCTGAGCCTGGGCCACACGAGCCTCTACGGCCTCGGCTTCAACGAGGAGTTCGCGGCCGTGGCCTGGCCCGACTACCGCTGGGGCGTGGTGGCCGTGGGCCTGCGCCACTACGGCGTGGGCGGGATCGAAGGCCGCGACGACCGCAACCTGCTCCTCGACGAGGATCTCACCGATCTCGAGCAGCAGCTCAGCCTCGCCTACTCGCGCGCCTTCGGGGACGCCTGGAGCCTGGGCGCGAACCTCAAGCTGCGACGCCAGTCGCTGGCCGGCTACTCCGGCGGCGCGCTGGGCCTGGATCTCGGCGCGCTCGTCGCGCCCGCGGCCGCGCTGGGCTGGCAGCGGGCCGAGCGGCTGCGCCTGGGCCTGGCCCTGCGCAACGCCATCCAGCCCACGCTGCGCCTGGACAGCGAGAGCGTCCGCGATCCGGGCGTGCTGCGCCTGGGTCTGGCCTATGGACGTCCGCTGGCCGGGCTCGACGTGGACGGCGCCCTCGACCTCGAGGTCGCCGGTCAGCGCAGCGCGCAGCTGCACGCGGGGCTCGAGCTGCGCTACGGCGTGCTCGCCCTGCGCGGCGGCTACGGCTACGGCCGCCTGCACGCGGGGGCCGAGCTGCGCTGGCGCGACCTGGGCGTGGACTACGTCTTCGAGGACAACGCGCTGGAGGCGGTGCATCGCGTCGGCGTGAGCTTCCGCTTCGGTGCGGGCGTCGACGAGCACCGCCAGGCCGCGGCCCAGGCCCGCGACGACGCGCTGCAGGCGCAGCTGGACAGCGCCTTCGCCGAGCGGCAGCGCGCCCAGGTGGAGGACCTCCTCGCCGCCGCCACGGTCGCCCGCGAGGAGGGCCGCGCGGACGACGCGCTGTCCTCCCTGGCCACGCTGCTCGCGCTCGCCCCCGGCGAGGCGCGGGCCACGGCGCTGGCGGCGCGGGTGCACTGCGATCTCGCCGAGGCGCAGGAGGCCGACGGCGACTTCACCGCGGCCGGCCTGTCCTACCGCCGCGCGCTGGTCTTCATGCCCGACCACCCGCTCATGCTCGAGGGACTGGCGCGCTGCCAGGCCGAGAGCGACCGTCGCGCGAAGCGCAGCGCGGCCCTGCGCGAGCGCTTCGACCGCGGTCTCGACGCCTTCGGCGCCGACCGCCTGCTGGAGGCCCGCGGGGAGTTCCGCGCGATCCTCGCCCAGCAGCCCGACGACGCCGAGGCGCGCGCCATGCTGGAGCGCACGGACGTCGCCATCGCCCACAGCGTGGACGCCACGCTGGAGCAGGCGGGCCGTCTGCTCGACCGCGGTCTGCTGGACGAGTGCGACGCCGCCCTCGACGAGGCCGCCGGCCTGGCCGCGGACGATCCGCGCATCGGCGCCCTGCGTGGCCGCGCGCTGACGCAGCGCCGTGCGCTGGCCCAGCGGAAGGCGGAGTCGGAGCGCGTGGCGGCCGCGCGAGCGTCCGCGAAGGCGGCTCCCGCCGCGCCGACGCGTCCGGCGCTCAGCGCCAGGGAAAAGGCCGAGCTGGGGGACCTCTATCAGCACGGCATGGCCGCCGCCCAGGCGGGCCGCGGCGACGAGGCCCTGCGCTACTGGGAGCTGATCTGGAGCAAGGACCCGGACTACCAGCAGGTGGCCGAGCATCTGAAGCGCGAGTACCTGGTGCGCGGCATGGAGACCTTCGCCGCCGGCCGCCTCGAGGAGGCCGCGGCGCTCTGGGAGAAGGCGCTGGCCGTGGATCCCACCGACGAGCGCGCGCAGGGCTACCTGGCGCGGGCGCGCGAGCAGCTCGCGCGGACGCAGGAGATCTTCAAGCGATAGCCCGTGAGGGCAGAAGGGGGGGTGACATGAGCAAGCCATCGCGCCGGCGGCGTATCGTCGGCCTTCGGCCCATCGTCACCATGCTGGCGGCGGGACTCACCGCGGCGGGAGTGCTCGCCCTGGGTGTCTTCTCGGAGCGGCAGAGCCGCGAGCAGCTGGGCGCGGAGCTGGAGACGCGGCTGCTGCTGACCGCGCGCAACCTGGCCATGATGAGCTCGGGCGCGCTGCTCAGCGACTACCCGGAGCTCACGCTGCACCCGCTGATCAAGGAGATGCAGCGCGAGCAGCCGAGCCTGGTGCTGGTGGAGGTGATCGACCACGACGGCGTCATCCAGGGCCACTCGGACGCGCGGCAGCTCGGCCAGGCCTATCAGCCGCCCGAGGCGGTGGAGGCCGGCGCCGGCCTCAGCCTGCGCGACGGGGAGATCCTCGGCACGGGGCCGACCTTGATCCTGGCCCAGGCGCCGGTGCTGCATCCCAGCGGCGAGCCCATCGGGCGCGCGGTGGTGGCCATGGAGCGCAGCTACGTCGCCCAGCTGCTGGCCGCGGCGCGCGTGCAGCAGCTGGTGGTGATCGGCGCGATCCTGGGCGTGTCGCTGCTGGCGATCCTGCTGGTCATGTCGCACCTGCTGCGGCCGGTGAAGCCGCTGCGCGAGGGGCTGGAGCGCATCGGTGACGGCGATCTGGACACGAGCCTGCCCGTCACCGGGCGCACGGAGTTCAGCCTGCTGGCCGAGACCGTCAACGAGATGGCCACGCGCCTGCGCGTGGCGCAGGCGGACATGGTGGAGAAGGAGCGCCTGTCCCACGAGCTGGAGCTGGCGCGGGAGATCCAGACCAGCCTCCTGCCCCACGGCGACGTCCACGCCGGCCCCTTCCTGCTGGCGGGCAAGCACCGCGCGGCGGCCGAGGTGGGCGGCGACTACTACGACTTCCTCACCCTGCCGGATGGCCGCGTGGCCGTGGCCATCGCCGACGTCTCGGGCAAGGGGCTGGCGGGCTGCCTGATCATGTCCATGCTGTCGGCGCTCTGGCGCTCGCACGCGCCGCGCTACGACTCGCCGCGCGAGCTGCTCCTGGCGCTGGACGAACAGCTCTCGCCGACGCTCAAGACCGGGCAGTTCGTCACCATGTTCTACGGACTGCTGGATCCGGCCACGGGACGGCTGCGCTTCGCCTCGGCGGCCCACAGCCCGCTGGCCCTGCGCCGCGCCAACGGTGAGATCGAGTGGCGCGTGACGCAGGCGATTCCCCTCGGGGCGGTGTCCACGCGCGCGCTGGCCTCGACCCTGGTGGAGGACGAGGTGGAGCTCGCGCCGGGCGACCTGCTGCTGCAGTACACCGACGGCGTGAACGAGGCCTTCAACGCCGCGGGCGAGCAGTTCGGGCTCACGCGCATCGAGCGCTGCCTGAAGCGGCGCGGCGAGGCGGGCGGTGCGGCGGTGCTCGCCGCCCTGCACGAGGGCGTGCAGGAGTGGTCGGGCGAGGGCGCCCCCAGCGACGACGAGACCCTGCTGGCCATCGCCTTCGAGGGCGCCACCGTCTCGAAGGACCCGGGCGCGAGGTGGCTGGCGCGCGCGCGGCGCGCGGGGCGTCACCTGGAGCTGCCGGCGGATCTGAGCGCGCTGTCGGTGCTGAGCGACTGGCTGGACCACTGCGATGCGATCGCCGGCCTCGACGCGGAGAGCCGGGCGCTGGTGGAGACGGCGGTCTACGAGGCCGCCGCCAACGTGGCAGAGCACGCCTACGGGCTCGACACGCGGCGACACTACGATCTGTGGTGGGTGGCGCCGAGCGCCTGCGCGATGGCCGAGGGCCAGGGGCTCGCGGGGGGTTTCTTCCTGCTGCGCGACGACGGCCACAGCTTCGAGCCGGCCGCGCGCCCGGCCAGCGACTTCAGCCAGCCCGAGGTCCGCGGCCGCGGCCGCGGGATCGGGCTGGACATCATCCGCGGCGTCACGCGCCGCTTCGAGTACTTCCCGAAGACCGCGGAGGGCAACCTCACCGTGTTGTCCTTTGCCGACGCCGAAGTTCCGACACCCGAGGAGAGCATCCATGCATGACGAGTTCACGTTGAAGGAGACCTTGCGCGAGGGGAACGTGGCGGCCCTGGCGGCCACCGGCCGTCTCGACGGCGCCGCGGCCGGCGACCTGCGCCACGCCTGCACCGCGCTGCGCCAGGCGGGCCACAAGCACCTGGCCCTGGACCTGAGCGGCGTGACCTTCGTGGCGTCCAGCGGCGTCGGCGCGCTGCTCGCGCTCACCGAGGAGTTCGGCGCCGAGGGCGGCTTCTACCTGGCGCCGGCGTCGAAGGCCGTGCTCTCGGTGATCCGCCTGCTGAACCTGGAGCAGTTCCTGGCGATCTACGAGTCGCAGGAGGCGGCGCTCAGCGTCGTGAAGTAAGGTCGCTCGCGGGCGTTCTGCCTCGCTTCACACGGGCGCTCGCGGACCCTTGGTCTCGCTTCACACTGCGTGAGGCGCTCGACCCAAGGGTCCGCTCGCTGGCGGGGCAGAGGCGGAGTCTGGTTTCGGGCTCAGGGATCGGCTATACTCGCGCGCGGCCCGTGTCCACGATCACGAGGCGCCGCCGGGGATGCCCCCGCGGCCGCGCGGAGGGGAGTCCGAGGGTGCGCATCCCGCCGGTCATCGGCCTGCTCTTGCTGTCGACCGCCCTGGCCGGGCCGGCGCGCGCCTTCCACGACGGCGGCGTCGGGATCTGCGAGGTCTGTCACGTGCTCCACGGCGAGGGGGGCGAGGCGCCGGGCGGCGTGTCCGGCCTGCTCCGCTACGCCTCGGCCACCGATCTCTGCCTGGCCTGCCACGCCACCGCCAACGGCGCCGTGATGGGCGCCGACCCGCGGAACCCACCCCCCGAACTGGGCGGCGGCAACTTCGCCTTCCTCGCGGCGATCAACCTGAACGATGCGGCGGACGGCGCCGTTCACCCCATCGGCGGCGAGCACGCGGGGCACAGCATCGTGTCGCTGGACCTCGGCCTCGATCCCGATCCGGACTATCCCGTCGCCCCCGGGGGCAGCTATCCCTCCAGCGCCCTGGGCTGCACGAGCTGCCACGACCCGCACGGCGGCGCGACCTTCCGCTTCCTGCGCGGCGCGGGGCAGACCGACGCCGCCGGCTACACCTTCCTCTTCGACGCGCCAGCGGGCGAGGGACTGCCGCTCTCCGGCGGCCCCGAGAGCCCCACGGCGCACACGGCCTACCGCGCCGGCTGGTCCGCCTGGTGCGCCAACTGCCACGGCTTCTACCACGAGGAGGGGACGGCCGGCTTCGGCCATCCCGTGGACCGGGTGCTGAGCGGGGAACCCCGCCGCAGCTACAACAGCTACGACGGGCCGGACGCGCCGGGCGAGGGCGACGTGAACAGCGCCTACCTGCCGGAGGTGCCGCTGGAGCAGGCCGAGACGACCGTGGACGGCACCGGCGGCGCCGCCAAGGACAGCCGCCTGACCTGCCTCGGCTGTCACCGCGCGCACGCGAGCAGCGGGCCGGCGTCCACGCGCTGGGATCCCAACGTGGAGTTCCTGGACCATGACGGCCGCGTCTCGGGCTCCTACGCGCTGCCCAATCCCTACGCGCACCCCGACCAGAAGGCGCTCTGCGTGAAGTGTCACTACCGGGAGTCGACGGTGCACGGCCAGGGGGCGGCCTGCATGAGCTGTCACCGGAATCTCGGCTAAAAGAAGCCCAGCTCCAGCCGCGCGCTCTCGGACATCATGGACGTCGTCCACTGCGGCTCCCAGGTGAGCTCCACGCGCGCGGCGGCGATGCCGTCCACGGCGGCGGCCTTGCGCTCCACCTCGCCGGGCAGGCTGCCGGCCACGGGGCAGGCGGGCGAGGTGAGGGTCATCACGATGTCCACCTCTCGGTCCTCCGTGACCTCGACCCTGTAGACCAGGCCCAGCTCCCAGATGTTCACGGGGATCTCCGGGTCGAAGACCGTGCGCAGGGCTTCGATGACCTGGGCCTTCAGGGCGTCCAGCTCGGCGACGCTGGGCTTCGCTTCCTCGCTCATGGCGTCTCCACTTCGGTGCTCACCGGCTTCGCGCCGGCGTCGTCGAGGGCGGCCTCGAGCGTGCGCCAGGCCAGGCTCGCGCACTTCACGCGCACGGGGAACTCGCGCACGCCCGCGAAGACGGCCAGCTTGCCCAGCGCCTCGGGGTCGGGCGCCGCGTTCTCGTCGGTGACCATGGCCAGGAACTCGTGCAGCAGCGCGCGGGCTTCGTCCACCGTGCGGCCGCGCAGCGCGTCCGTGAGCAACGAGGACGAGGCCGTGAAGATCGCGCAGCCCGCGCCTTCGAAGGCGGCGTCGGCGACGCGGTCGCCGTCCAGCTTGAGGTAGAGCGTCAGCGTGTCGCCGCAGAGGGGGTTGAAGCCCTCGGCGCGGCGGCAGTCGGCGTGGGCGTCGCAGCCCTCGATGCGCCGCCGGTTCCGCGGGTGGCGCCCGTGGTCGAGGATGATCTCCTGGTAGAGGTCGCGCAGGTCGCTCATGACTGGAAGATCTCCTTCACGCGGCGCAGGCCGGCGGCCAGCGCGTCCAGGTCCGCCGTCGTGTTGTAGAGGCCGAGCGAGGCCCGCGTGGTCGCCGGCACGCAGTAGCGCTCCATCACCGGCTGCGCGCAGTGGTGACCGGCGCGCACGCAGATGCCCTCGCCGTCCAGGATGGTGCCGATGTCGTGCGGATGCACGCCCTCGATCACGAAGGAGAACACGCCCACCTTCTCCGGCGCGGTGCCGATGAGGCGGAGGCCGTCGATCCCGGCCAGCAGGCGCGTGCCGTAGGCCAGCAGCTCCTGCTCGTGGGCCTGGATCGCGTCGAAGCCGATGCTCTCGAGGTAGTAGATCGCCGCGCCCAGGCCGATCGCGCCGGCGATGTCGGGCGTGCCCGCCTCGAAGCGTCCGGGCGGCGGGGCGAAGGTGGTCTTCTCGAAGGTGACCGAGCGGATCATGTCGCCGCCGCCCTGGTAGGGCGGGAGCGATTCCAGCAGCTCGCCCTTGCCGTAGAGGATGCCGATCCCCGTGGGGCCGTAGAGCTTGTGGCCGCTGAAGACATAGAAGTCGCAGTCCAGGTCCTGCACGTCCACGGGCAGGTGCGGCACCGCCTGGGCACCGTCCACCACCACCGGCGCGCCGTGCTCGTGGGCCAGCGCGACCATCCGCTTCACGGGGTTGATCGTGCCCAGCGCGTTGGAGACGTGCCCGAGGGCCACGAGCTTGGTCTTCGGGCCGAGCAGGGCGGCGTAGGCGTCCAGGTCGACGCGGCCTGCGTCGTCGATGGGCGCCACCTTCAGCGTCGCGCCCACGGATTCGCAGAGCATCTGCCAGGGCACGATGTTCGAGTGGTGCTCGAGCTGGGTCAGCAGCACCTCGTCGCCCGCGCCCACGCGCTGGCGACCCAGTGTCTGCGCGAGGAGGTTGATCCCCTCCGTCGTGCCGCGCACGAAGACGATCTCCCGCGTCTCGGCCGCGCCCAGGAAGCGCCGCACCTTCTCGCGGGCGCCCTCGTAGATGCGCGTCGCCTCCTCGCTCAGCCGATACACCCCGCGGTGGATGTTCGCGTAGCCCTCGGCGTAGAAGCGGTGCAGCGTGTCCAGCACCACCTGGGGCTTCTGGGCGCTGGCCGCGCTGTCCAGGTAGACGAGATCGTGCCCCCGCACCCTGTGCTTGAAGATGGGGAAGTCCGCGCGCAGGCCGCCGTCCAGCAGCGCGCCCGCGCGGGCGCCGGCGGGACGGGACCTGGTCGCGGAGGCGGCCGGCGCGCCGGGGAGGCCGTTTTCGTCGTCCTTGCTCACAGCGATCCCTCCACCAGTTCCCTGCGGGGGAGACGTTCCAGCAGCGCGCCCGTCAGGGCCTTGCGCAGGGGCTCCGCCTCCACGCGCTCCAGCAGCTCGCTGGCGAAGGCGAAGGTGAGCAGCGCGCGGGCGCTCTCGACGTCGTAGCCGCGGGAGCGCAGGTAGAAGAGCTGCTCGTCGGCGATCTGGCCGCTGGTGGAGCCGTGGGTGCAGCGGACGTCGTCGGCGTAGATCTCGAGCCGCGGCATGCTGTAGGCGGTGGCGTCGGCCGAGAGCAGCAGGTTGCGGTTGGTCTGGCGGGCGTTGGTGCGCTGGGCGTCCTGGGCCACGTAGATGAGGCCGTCGAAGATGCCGCGCGCGTGACCGTCGAGGACGCCCTTGTAGAGCTCGTGGGTCTCGCAGTCGGGCACCGAGTGGCGCACGCGCGTGCGCAGGTCGCGGCGCTGGTCGCCGCTCGCCAGGTAGAGCGCCTCGAGCTCGCAGCGGGCGTGGTCGCCGGCCAGGTCGAGGTGCAGCTCGCGGCGGGCCGAGGCGCCGCCGAGGACGATCTCCAGCGAGCGGTAGAGGCTGCGCGCGCCGCTTTGCAGCACATGGGTGCCGCCGATGTGCCAGGCCGCGGCGTCCTCCTGCAGCAGCTTGAGGTGCGTGACGCGGGCGTCGTCGGCCACGCGCAGCTCCGTGATGGCGTCGCAGAAGATCGCCGCGCCGGGCAGGCCGACGTGCCGCTCCACGATCGTCGCGCTGCTCTCGCAGCCGCTACTCACGATGACGCGAGGCGCCACCAGGCGCCCGGCGGCGGCGGCGGTGCTCACCAGCAGCAGCTCGATCGGCGCCTCGAGCGCGGTTCCCGGCGCCAGGGTGACGAGCAGACCGTCCTGCCAGTAGGCGGCGTTCAGGGCGGCGAAGGCGTTGTCGGCGGTCCGCGCCAGCTGACCGAAGCTGGCAGCCTGCAGCTGCGCGGACGTGGCCGCGGCGAGCGGCGTGATCGTCACGCCGGCGGGCAGACTGCCGGGGGACGAGAGCGCGGGGGCGTAGTGGCCGTCCACGAGCACGAAGCGGTGGGCCTCGAGGCCCGGCAGCGCCAGCGCGGCGACGGTCGCGGCGTCCACGGCGGACCGCTCCGCCAGCGGTGCGCGGAAGCCGGCCGCGGCGAACGGGCGCAGGTCGGCGTACTTCCACTCCTCGCGCTCGCGCCCGGGCAGGCCCAGGCGCGCGAACTGCGCGGCCGCCTCCACGCGGCCCGCGTGCAGGCCGGCGTCCTCGGTGCGGCGGCCCGCGAAGTCCGCGAAGTCGGCCACCAGGGTGGCGGCGCTGCCGTTGTCGCTGCGGGTGTTCACGCTGCCGTCTCCTTCTCCAGCCAGCCGTAGCCCTTGGCCTCCAGCTCCTCGGCCAGCTCCTTGCCGCCCGAGCGGACGATGCGGCCGCCGGCCAGCACGTGCACGCGGTCGGGCACGATGTACTGGAGCAGGCGCTGGTAGTGGGTGATCACGAGGAAGGAGCGCTCGGGGCCGCGCAGGGCGCTCACGCCCTTGGCCACGATCTGCAGCGCGTCGATGTCGAGGCCGGAGTCGGTCTCGTCCATGATGGCCAGGCGCGGCTCCAGCACGGCCATCTGGAAGCCCTCGTTGCGCTTCTTCTCACCGCCCGAGAAGCCCACGTTCAGCGAGCGGTTCATCAGCGCGGGATCCAGCTCGAAGAGGCGCATCTTCTCCTTGGCCAGCGTCAGGAAGTCCATGGCGTCCAGCTCGGGCTCGCCGCGGTGCTTGCGCGCGGCGTTGAGCGCGGCGCGCAGGAAGTAGGTGTTGCTGACGCCGGGGATCTCCACCGGGTACTGGAAGGCCAGGAAGACGCCCGCGAGCGCGCGCTCGTCGGCCTCCATCTCCAGCAGGTTCCGGCCCGCGTAGAGCACCTCGCCCTCGGTGACGGTGAACGCCTCGTTGCCCGCCAGCACCTGGGCCAGCGTGCTCTTGCCGGAGCCGTTGGGGCCCATGATGGCGTGCACCTCGCCGGGGGGCAGCGTCAGGTCGATGCCCTTCAGGATGGCCTTGCCGTCGGCCTCGGCGTGCAGGTTGCGGATCTCGAGCATGGTGGAAGTCACTCCTTGTCTGGACCGGGGCTAGCCGACGCTGCCCTCGAGGCTCACGCTGAGCAGCTTCTGCGCCTCCACGGCGAACTCCATGGGCAGCTCGCGGAAGACCTCCTTGCAGAAGCCGTTGACGATCATCGACACGGCGTCCTCGGTGGAGATGCCGCGCTGGTTGCAGTAGAAGAGCTGGTCGTCCCCGATCTTGGTGGTGGTGGCCTCGTGCTCCATGCGGGCCGTCGGGTTGCTGGACTCGATGTAGGGGAAGGTGTGCGCGCCGCAGCGGTCGCCCAGCAGCATGGAGTCGCACTGGGTGAAGTTGCGCGCGCCGTCGGCGCCGCGGGCGATGCGCACCAGGCCGCGGTAGGTCTGGTCGCCGCGGCCGGCGCTGATGCCCTTGGAGATGATCGTGCTGCTGGTGCGCTTGCCCAGGTGGATCATCTTGGTGCCCGTGTCCGCCTGCTGGCGGTTGTTGGTCAGGGCCACCGAGTAGAACTCGCCGACGGAGTCGTCGCCCTTGAGCACGCAGCTCGGGTACTTCCAGGTGATCGACGAGCCCGTCTCCACCTGCGTCCACGAGATCTTCGCGCGGTCGCCGGCGCAGAGGCCGCGCTTGGTGACGAAGTTGTAGATGCCGCCCTTGCCGTCCTTGTCGCCCGGGTACCAGTTCTGCACGGTGCTGTACTTGATCGTGGCGTCCGCGTGCGCGTAGAGCTCCACCACCGCGGCGTGGAGCTGGTTCTCGTCGCGCTGGGGGGCCGTGCAGCCCTCGAGGTAGCTCACGGACGCGCCCTCGTCGGCCACGATCAGCGTGCGCTCGAACTGCCCCGTGTTGGCGGCGTTGATGCGGAAGTAGGTGGACAGCTCCATGGGGCAGTGAAGGCCCTTGGGCACGTAGACGAAGCTGCCGTCCGTGAACACCGCCGCGTTGAGCGCGGCGTAGAAGTTGTCGGTGGAGGGCACGACCTTGCCCAGGTACTTCTTCACCAGCTCGGGATGCTCGCGCACGGCCTCCGAGAAGGAGAGGAACACGACGCCCATCTCCTTCAGCTTCTCCTTGAAGGTCGTGGCCACCGAGACGCTGTCGAAGACCGCGTCCACCGCCACGCCGGCCAGCAGCTTCTGTTCCTCGAGCGGGATGCCCAGCTTGTCGTAGGTCTCGAGCAGCGCCGGATCCACCTCGTCGAGGCTCGCCAGCTGCTTCTTGGCCTTCGGCGCGGAGTAGTAGCTGATGGCCTGGTAGTCCACCGCCGGGTACTCCACCTTCGCCCAGTGCGGCTCGTCCAGGGTCTGCCAGTGGCGGAAGGCCTTGAGCCGCCAGTCCAGCAGCCACTCGGGCTCGCCCTTCTTGGCGGAGATCAGGCGGATGACGTCTTCGTTGAGCCCGGGCGGAACCGTGTCCGCCTCGATGTCGGTGACGAAACCCCACTTGTAGTCCTGCCGCGTGAGCTCCTCGAGCATCTGCTCGCTCTCGCTCGGCTGGGAATTCTGGGGCGCATTCTCGAGCTGGGACATCAGGCGCTTCCTTCGTGCTTGCCGCCCGCGGGCCTGGCCAGGGAGCCGGTCATTTCCCGCAGCGTGACGCCCTCCAGGGCGCTCATCACCTGCCGGTTGATCCAGCTCCAGTTGTCCTTGACGTCGCAGGTGGTTTCGAGCTCGCAGCTGCAGTCGTCCGCCGCGCACTCGGTGACGGCCACCGGCCCTTCCAGGGCGCCCACCAGCTCGGCCAGGGTGATCTCCTCGGGTCGCCGCGCCAGCGCGTAGCCGCCGTGGGCGCCCCGCTGGGACACCAGCAGCTGCCGCCGCGCGAGCAGCTTGAGCAGCTTGCTGACCGTGGGCAGGGGCAGGCCCAGGGAGGCGGCCAGATCGCGCGCCGTGATGCTCCCGCCCGGCTCTTCCTGGGCCAGGCGAGTCATGAGCGCGATGCCGTAGTCGGTGAGCTTGGCGACCCGAATCATGGAAATTCTCAGGCTTTCCGGAAACTGGACCGTATCAGTACTGTTTGCGTGCAGAACCTACTAAGCGGTCCCCGGGGGCGCAAGGCGAAAGAGCACGGAATCGGTACGAAATGCCGGAGCACACGAAAAAGGCCGCCGGCGATCGCCGGCGGCCTCGCGTCGAAGCAAAGTCCTGACGGCTACTGCACGCGCACCAGCTTGGCGCTGTGCACCTCGCCGCCGGCCCGGAGCCGCGCCAGGTAGACGCCGCCCGGCATCGCCGTGCCCGCGTCGTTCCGGCCGTCCCAGACCAGCAGGTGATCGCCCGCCGGACCCTGTCCGTTCAGCAGCGAGCGGACGCGGCGCCCGGTGACGTCGAAGACGTCGATCGCCACCGGCCCCTCGCTGGGCAGGCTGTAGCGCAGCGTGATGCCGTCCGCGAAGGGGTTGGACGACGCCGCCTGCAGGCCGAAGTCCGCCGGCAGCAGGGGATCGCCCACGGCCACGGTGGTCTCGTCCTGCAGCGTGACGCGGTAGGAGCCGCCGTTGTCACGCTCGTTGTAGACCACGAAGCCGTACCAGTCGCTGTGGTCCGCGGTGAAGACGAAGGAGCCTTCGCCGCCGGGGCCCACGCCGTCCAGCAGCAGGTTCGCCGCCTCTTCCGGCGCGTAGTAGGCCGCGCCGTTGGAGGCGAAGAGCGCCATGCCCAGGTTCATGCCGCCGCTGAGGTCCTCGAGACGGAAGCGCACCTGGTCGCCGTCGCTCAGGTAGACGTCCCAGATCTCCGCCACGTCACCGGCGGGCCAGGTCAGATCGTAGCTGTTGGCGTCGCCGGGGGTGTAGCTGAGCGTCTCGCCGCCGCCCTCGAACTCCATGTCGAGCGCGCCGGTGCCGGAGCGCCGCCAGAAGCGGGGGTAGACGGTGCTGCCGCTGCCGATGTGGTTGTAGTCGCCCACCACGAAGGCAACGCCGGGGCCCGTCTGGTCGGAGACCGCCAGGGTGCCGATCGTGTAGGCGTCGTCGCCGTAGAGCCACACGCTGGCCTCGTCGCCGGCGGAGGGGCGCACGCCCCAGACCGTCCACCAGGACGAAGGGATCGTGTGGCTGGCGAAGACCATCTCGTCGGAACGGGTGACCGCCACGTCCTCGCTCATGCTGATGTCCGGGCCGGCCATCAGCTCGTAGCTCCCGCCGTTGTCGTCCTGGGTCATCATCACGAAGCCCAGCCAGCCGTTCACCGGCGAGGTGACGTTGAACCACTCGCCGCCGTCCCCGGCGGGATGGTAGTTCGAGATGCCGATGAAGTCGCCGCGGCCGTGGTAGTTGTCCGCGCCGTTGCTGGACGTGTAGGCGTAGAGCGCCGTGTCCATGAGGCTGCCGGTGCTGTGGTACTCGCGGAAGAAGTAGTTCTGTCCGCTCGTGGCGGAGAAGTCCCAGATCTTGACCACGTGCCCCGTGGCCCAGCTGCTGTACTGGTAGCCCGGCAGCAGCTCGGGGTCGTGCTCCCACTCCGTGCGGTGCAGGCCGGCGCCGCTCGTGCGGTTCACCCGCCAGTAGTCGCGGTTGTAGGGCGCGTAGTAGTAGTCCACCGCCACGTACTCGGGCGTGCCGGGGATGTAGGTCGTGGACTCGTCCAGGAGCTGCGTGTAGTTCTCGTCGGCGAAGAGCTGGCCGATGACGTCGGTGCCGGCGTCCGGACGCGTGCCCACCACGGACCAGTAGATCGCGTTGGGGTCGTAGTTGAACAGGCGCAGCGGGAAGGCCGACAGGAAGGGCGTCTCCTCCGCCAGCGTGGCCGGCGAGGGGCCGATCTGGATCTCGAAGCTGCCGTTCACCGCGGTGTTGGCGAAGGCCACGAGACCGTAGACGTCGTCCTCGGGCACGATGTAGGTGAAGCTCTCGCTCGCGCCGGCGCCGGCGGCGTCCGCCAGGGCCACCGCGCTGGTGCGGCCGGCGAAGTAGGTGTCGCCGTTGCTCTTGAAGAGCGCCAGGCCGATGTCCACGCCCGCGCTGACGTTCCACCCGTAGAAGGTGACCTCCTCGCCGGCGAAGAGCGGCACGTCCCAGACGCGCACGGTGTTGTAGTCGCTCCAGTTCACCACGCGGGAGATGCCGTCGGGGTAGAGCACGCCCGTGCCGCTCTCGAAGGTGAGGTTGTAGTTGGCCGTGTCGCCCGAGTAGCGGCGCACCTCGATGTGCTCGTCGCCCAGGCGGTTGTGGTTGTAGTCGCCGACGATGAAGTCCACTGGGTAGCCGGTGTAGGAGTTCGCCAGGTAGTTGTTGTGGTTGTTGTCGGCGTAGAGGTAGGGATCGTAGTCCGCGGTGGCCGGGCTGCGCAGGCCGAAGACCGACCAGCTCGTCCACTTCTGGGCCGCCATCATCCCCTGGTCGACGTTGTTCCAGTAGAAGTAGCCGTTGTGCCAGAGCTCCCAGATGTTCGTGTAGGTGCTGCCGGAGACGCGGCGCTTGGTCTTGTCGAGCTGGCCGTTGCTGTCGCTGTCCCACCAGGCCCAGTGCTGCCGCGTGTAGTCGCAGATGTTGGTGAAGGTGTTGTTGATCATGAGGCAGCTGACGTCGATGGGGCAGGTCGCGAGCTGGCAGTTGCCGTTGTTGACGCTGTAGTCCAGGTACCAGCTCTGGCAGAGCCCGCAGTCGATGCCGCCGTTGCACTGGCCGCTCTCGACGTACTCGTCGCAGGCGCCGAAGCTGTGGCCCATCTCGTGCGCCCAGACGTTGCCGCTGCTGTCCAGGTAGAGCCGGATCTGGGCGTTGCCGTAGGCGGCCCAGGCGCGGCCGTTGACGTAGGACTCGAACGACGCGATCACGTTGTCGTAGCCGCCGTTCCAGTTCTGCAGGTACATCGTCATGTCGTCGACGCGGCTGCCGTCGCCGTCGGCGTCGGAGAAGCCGATCTGCGCGAGGGCGTCCTCGACCACGGTGCCGTCGGTCCCGCTGTAGGGGATCGTGTAGTTCAGGTCGGCGGAGTAGTACCAGAAGGCCGTGCCGTTGCCGTCGAAGCGGAGGTTCGCCTCGGCCGGCGCGATGTCGAGGTAGTGCTCCTTCGCCACCTGGGCCTTCGCCGCGGCCGCGTTGCGGTCGGTGCTGGTCCAGGTGCCGCCGTCGTGGCTGATGAACACGTGGATGATCAGGGTGCTGCCGCGGGCATAGTGCGCGGTGTCGTTGTCGTCGTTGGCGCGGTCGCCGTTGCCCTCGGGCTCGAAGGCCTGGTTGGCCATGCCGTCGACGTCCTCCCAGGCGGCGGGATCGTCGCCCAGCGGATTGTTGGAGGCGCTGAGGCGGGCGGCCTCGACGTCCTCGCGGGTCATGTGTCCGAGCGTGGGCTCGGGGAACTGGGCCTGCGCCGCCACGGCGCCGAGGCCGAGGGCGAGCAGCGCGGCGCTCGCGGTGAGCTGGAGCTTGCGAAGCATCACTTCACCTCCTGGGCGCCGGCCTGGCGATCGGGATCGGTCGCGGGCGCCGCGTCGGCCGGGCGGGCCGGGGTGGGCGTCGACAGTTCGGGCGCCGACTGGGCCGGATAGCTGTGGTTCAGCTTCTCCAGCTCGGCGGGGGAGAGCTCGGTGGGACCCACGAGCTGGATGGGATCGATCTCGGCGCCGATGCCGCTCAGGCCCGGCGTGCTGGGGACGGCCGCCGGCGGCATGGACTGCTGGAGGGCGTCCTTGGCCGCGCGCAGCGCGTCCAGGTCGGCGGGGTTGCCGGGCTGCGGGCCCATCACGTACAGCGTGCCGGCGGCGCGCGACGCCTCGACGGCGGCGCGGGCCATGTCGAGCTTGGCGCGCTCGATGGCGTTGAGGACGTCATCGCCCTCGGCGCGCAGGCCGAGGCCGGCGTCGGTGAAGGTCGAGCCGCGGTCGAGCTCGTCGACCGGGGACAGGGTCACCGGCTCGAGCGGACCGCCGAGCCGCAGGTTCTCGGGAAGCAGCGGGCCCATGACCGGCGCCTGGATGGACTCGGCACTCTGGGCCGGCGTCTCGGTGGCCGGGCCGCGATTGGGGGTCTCCGACGCAAGGGCTGGCAGGCTCAGGGCGAGCGCCAGACCGAGCGCGGACAGACCCAGGATCGCGCGTCCCGGAGCTGTTGACTGGCGAGCGAACATTCGTGGTCCTCCGTGGAAAGTGACTGCGTTGACGACTGCGTGAGAGGCAACTGTCGCAGAGTTCAGACGCGGCCACTGTAAGGGGGATCACGAACCCGGAAAGGGACGGGCTTCCTTTACAAAAAGGGAATCTACGGCCCGAGTCAGGCCCCGGCGCGACGCAGCGTCGGAATGGCCTCCTCGCCGGGGACCAAGGGCTGGAACCCGAAGCGGGCGTAGAAGTTCTGGGCGTCCCGGGTCCGCAGGCGAAGCTCCCTCGCCCCCCGGGCGCGGGGGTGGTCCACCAGGAGCCGGACGATCGCCGAGCCCAGGCCGCGGCCCCTCCAGTCGGGGCGCACCACCACGTCCAGCAGCCAGGCGACCCGCAGGCCGTCGCCGAGCACGCGCCCGGAGGCGAGCAGCTCGCCGCTGGCCGCGTCCACCGCCGCCACCCAGGCGTCGCTGCGCCGGTGCGCGGCGGCCAGGGCCTCCGGGGTCTCGCCGACGGTCCAGTAGGCCCCCTCCAGCAGGGCCGCGGCGGCCGGGGCCAGCGCGGCCGGCGGGCCCGCCAGCAGGCGCGCCCCCGCGGGCGCGGCCAGGAACCCCGGGCAGGGCGTGTCCGGGTTGCCCGCGAGGATGCGGTCCACGGCGGTCAGGTCGCCCGGCGCGCCGCGCTCCCAGAGCCGCTCCACGATCCGCGCGCGCTGCGCGGGGCTGCGGTTCTGTCCCAGCTTCGACTTGCCGGCGAGCGTGGCGATGGGCATGCGCAGCACCCGCGTGCCCTTGAGGTCGGCGGTGTAGAGCGGGTCGTCGCCGGTCAGGGGGCGGTGCCCGCCCTCCGGCTGGTACTTCTCCATGAGGGCCTGCAGCGCGCGGGCCTTGTCGCCCGGCGAGACGAGATCCTCCGCCACGCCGGTGGCCTGCACGCTTTCGTAGTAGGTGGTGGCCGGGCAGGCGCGCTCGGGGTCGACGAAGTGGCTCGGGATCTCCGCCAGGGTCTCGTGGGCGGCAATGGCCAGGGGACGCCCCACCAGCTCGGACTTCTCGCCCTTGTGCGAGCCGTGCCAGACGAGGGCGTCGCCGTCGTCGCCGGGCACGAGCGCGGCGTGCAGCGTGCGCAGGAGGGGGGCGCCGTCTGGCCCCACGCCCGCCACCTGGACGACGTGCGCACGCGCCAGCAGGGCCAGGGCCTCGGACCGGGGCAGGCGGAATCGCTCGGCGAGCACGTCGCACCTCCAAGGCGGCCGCCGGGAACCGGGCGCCCCCCGGCGCCTTCGTTCTTGGTGCGGCTCTGCGCCTAAGCTATCTTCGCCGCGAGGATCGAGCAATGCCCTGGTCACGGCCCGCCCCGCATCACGTCCCCGCCCTGGCCGCGCTCGCGCTGCTGCTGGCGGGTTGCGGGGGCGGCGACGTCCGCGTGGCCCTGGGCCCCCAGGACGCGGCGCCCGGCGACCGGCTCGGCCTGCAGCTGCCCGCGGCCACCGCCCCGGCGGGCTTCCCCTTCCCCCGCGACCCCGGCCAGGCCCTGCTCAACGCGCAGCTCTACGAGTCGCTGACCCGGCTGGACGCCCAGGGCCACGCGCGGCCCGCCTTGGCCGGCGCCTGGAGCGCGAGTGGCGAGGGGCGTCGCTGGACCTTCACCCTGCGCGAGGGCGCACGCTTCTGGGACGGCCGCGCCCTCGAGCCCGCCGACGTGGCCGCCGCCTGGCTCTGGACCGAGCGCCAGGCCGAGTCGCGGGGGCTCGCCCTGCCCTGCCCGCCCCTGCACCCCGTGGCCGAGCATCTGCGCCTCGTGGACGACCGCCGCCTCGCCATCGATCTCGACACCCCCTGCGCCGACCTCCCCGCGCGTCTCGCCTCGCCGAGCTACGCGGTCAGCGCGTCGGCGCCGGCGGACGTCTGGCGCCTGGGCACGGGGCCCTGCCGGCCGCAGCCCGGCCCCGCGGACGTCCTCGCCTGCGAGCCGAATCCGTGGCACCCGCGCCCCGCGCGCTGGGCCGACCTCGTGGTGAGGGCGGCATCGCCGCAGGCGCTGCCGCGCCTCGCGCCGGGCGTCGCCGACCTGCGTCTCCTGCTGGACCGCGGGCGCGCCGACGCCTACGGCGCCCTGCCGAACGCGCGTCTGCTCGCGTCGGCGGACGCGACCCACTACCTGCTGGCCCTGCCTCCATCGCTGCCGCTGGACGCGGAGCGCCTACGCGCGGCGCTGGCCCGCGACGCCGAGGCCGGCCTGCTCGCCAGCACGCGTGCGGAACCGCTGCCCTGGACGCCCGACGCCGGCCCGCTGCCCTGGCCCGGCCCCGCGCCGGCCGGTCCGCTGCGCCTGGCCTACGCCGCCGACGACCCCGCCGCCGGCGACCTGGCGCGCCGGCTGGCCGCGCTGGTGTCCCTCCCGGACGCGCAGGGCGACGGCACCGGCATCACCCTGCTGGCCGCGCCGCTCGCGCCCGACAGCCTCGACGCGCTGCTCCGCGCGCTGGCGGATCCACCGGCGCAGCCCTACGCACTGACGACGTCGCCGCTCCTGCTGGCCGTGCGCCCCGGCGAGGCCCAACCCGCGCTGCTGGCGCGCGAGGAGCTCCGCATCGTCCCCCTCGTGCGCACCCGCCCCGTGCTCGCCCTGCGCGACGATCTCGCCGGCCTCGCGCGGGGGGGCGACGGCCGCCTGCTCATCGATCAGATCGGCGCACGGAGCGCCGCCCCATGACCCTGCGCACCCGCATCCTGCTGGCGGCCTCGCTGCTGGTGCTGCTGCCGACGCTCGTGCTGTCCCTGGCCGGGCGGCAGCAGACGGCCCATCGCCTGCGCGAACAGCACGCCGCGCGGCTGGACGCCATGGCCACGCTGCTCGAGGAGGACCTCGCGCTGCGCGCGGACGCCATCGCGGCCCGCCTCGCCGCGCTCGGCCGCGACCTGCAGGGCGACCTCGCGCTGCGGCGCGCGCTGACCGGCGACGACCCCGCCTCGCAGCGCCTCCGCATCGACCTCGCGGCCCGGCGCATGGCGCTGATGGGCCTGGACGTCCTCCAGATCCAGGACGCCGAGGGCCGCATCCTCAGCGCGGGGCACTTTCGGGACGCCTTCGACCGCCGCGAGCCAGGCCTGGCCGACGCGCTGGCGCGGCAGCCGGGCGGCACGGCGCTGGCGGAGTTCCGTCGGCCGGAGGGCAGCCTGCTCGCCCTGACGCGCCTGGACTCCCTGCGCCTGGACGGCCGCGACTACCGCCTGCTCGGCGGCGAACGCCTGGACGACGCGGCCTTGCGCCGCCTCGCCGGCGGCAGCGGTCTGCGCCTGGCGCTCCTCGTGGATGGCGAGCCGCGCGCGACGAGCGGCGGCCCGCTGCCCGGCGAGGCGGATCGCAGCCTGCCGCTGGCGGCGCTGGGTCCGCGGGGCGAGCCGCGCGAGGGCGTGCTGCTGCTGGCGGAGTCCCGCGGCGCGCTGGCCGCGCTGCTCGGCGGCTTCGACCTGTGGCTGCTGGGCGCGCTGACGGCGACCCTGGCCGGCGGGCTCGCGCTGGCGCTCTGGCTGTCCACGCGGCTGGGCCGTCCGCTGCGCGACCTCGCCGCGCGGACCGAACGCCTCGACCTGGACAACCTGGACGCCGACTTCCCCCTTGCCGGTGAGCGCCGCGACGAGGTGGGCGCGCTGGCGCGGACGCTGTCGCTGCTCACGTCGCGCCTGCGCAGCGGACGCGTGGCCCTGGTCGAGGCCGAGCGCCGCGCCACCCTGGGCGATCTCGCGCGGCAGGTCACGCACGACATCCGCAACGGCTTCACGCCGCTGCGCAACGTGCTGGCGCATCTCTCGCGCCTGGCGCGGGAGACGCCGGCCGAGCTGCCGGCCGTCTACCTGGAGCGGGAGGGCACGTTGACGCGCGGGCTCGCCTACCTCGAAGACCTGGCCGACCACTACGCGCGCCTGCGTCCCGAGCGCCGGGCGGAGCGCGTGGATCTGGGCGCGCTGTTGAGGGAGATCGTCCCGGTGGGGGAGGCCGGCGGCGTCAGGACGCGGCTCGCGGTGGCGCCCGATCTGCCGCGGCTCGTCGCCGATCCCGCGAGCCTGCGGCGCATCGCCGAGAACCTGCTGCGCAACGCGCGCGAGGCGCTCGGCCCGGAGGGCGGGCGCGTGGACGTGGACCTGCGGCAGGTCGAACGCGACGGCGAACCCCATCTGCGGCTCGAGGTCGCCGACGACGGCTGCGGCATCGCGCCCGAAGACCGGTCGCGCGTCTTCGAGGACTTCTACACCAGCAAGGCCCAGGGCAGCGGGCTCGGCCTCTCGGTGGTGCGGCGGCTCGCCGCCGACCTGGGCGGCCGCGTGGAACTGGACAGCGCGCCAGGAGCGGGCGCGCGCTTCCGCGTGCTCCTGCCCCTGTCCGACCCCAGTCCCGGGAGTGAACGGTGAAACGCATCCTGATCGTGGACGACGTGGAAGCCATGCGCGAGCAGTACGCCTACGACATCGCGCGGCTGGGCGGCTACGAGACCCTCACCGCGTCCGCGGGCGACGAGGCCCTGCAGCGCCTGCGCGCGGAGCCCGTGCACTGCGTCGTGCTCGACCTCGAGATGCCGCGCGTCGACGGCTTCGAGCTGCTGCGCACCCTGCAGCACGAGGGGAGCGAGGTGCCGGTGATCGTCTACACGGGCACGGGGGACGTGGAGCGCGCCGTGCGCGCCATGCGCCTGGGCGCGCGGGGCTTCGTGGAAAAGCGCGACCCCATCGAGCGGCTGATGGTGGAGATCGAGCGCGCGCTGGAGCACGAGCGCCTCGGCGGCGAGCTGCGCCGCAGCCGCGCCCGCGCGGGGGAGGACACGCCGCTCGTCGGCGACAGCGCGCCCATGCGCGCGCTGAAGGACGCCATCGCGCGCGTGGCGGCGATCCCGTCCACCGTGCTGATCGCGGGCGAGAGCGGCAGCGGCAAGGAGCTGGTGGCGCGCGAGCTGCACCGGCAGAGCGGCCGCGCGGGCACCTACCTCGCCGTGAACTGTGCCGCGCTGCCGGGCCAGACCCTGGAGGACGAGCTCTTCGGCCACGTGAAGGGCGCGTTCACGGGGGCGGACCGTCCGCGCAAGGGCGCCTTCGAGGAAGCCGCGGGCGGCACACTCTTCCTCGACGAGATCGGCGAACTCCCGCCGCCCGCCCAGGCGGCCCTGCTGCGCGTGCTGGAGGAGAAGCGCATCCTGCGCCTGGGCTCGAGCCAGCCGGTGGCCGTGGACGCGCGGGTGGTCGCCGCCACCCATCGCGATCTGGCGGCCGACGTGGAGGCGGGACGCTTCCGCCGCGACCTGCTCTTCCGCCTCAAGGTGCACACGCTCGCGCTGCCGCCGCTGCGCGCGCGCCTGGACGACCTCCCCGCCATCGCCGAGCAGCTGCTCGCGCGCATCGCGCGGGACTTCGGCCGCCGGCCGGCGCGGCTCGCGCCCGGGGCCGTCGCCGCGCTGCAGCGGCACGACTGGCGGCAGAACAACGTACGCGAGCTGCGGAACGTGCTGGAGCAGATGGTCATCGCGGCCGACGGCGACACGCTCGAGACGCGGCACCTGCCGGCCGAGCTGCGCGGCGCGCCCGAGGGGGAGGGTCGCGAGGACGTCGGCAGCTTTCGCGAGCGACGCCGGGTCGCGGAGCGGCGCATCGTGCGCGAGGCCCTGGCGCGCAACGGCGGCCAGCTCACCCGCACCGCGCGCGAGCTGGGCCTCGCCGATCACTCGAGCCTGAGCAAGTTGATGCGCCGCTTGGGGCTGGAGCGGGCGGACGACTAGCGCCGGCGCAGGAGCTCCTGGTCGCGGCGCTCGCGGGCCCAGCGCTTGAGCGTGCGGGCGAGCTCGCGGCGTTCGACGGGCTTGGCCAGGTAGTCGTCCATGCCCGAGGCGAAGCAGCGGTCGCGGTCGCCCTTCATCGCGTTGGCCGTCAGGGCGATCACCGGCGTGCGCTTGCCCGGCACCTCGAGCGTGCGGATCATGCGCGTGGCCTCGAAGCCGTCCATCTCGGGCATCTGGCAGTCCATCAGGATGATGTCGTACTCGAGGCGCTTGTAGGCGTCGATGGCCTCCAGGCCGTTGGTGGCCAGGTCCACGCTGCAGCCCATGCGCTCGAGCTGGAGCATGGCGACCTTCTGGTTGACGGGATTGTCCTCCACGAGCAGGACGCGCGCGTCCACGCGCAGGCCGGGCTCGGCGTCATCGGCGCTCTTGCCGCGGGGCGACTGCGGCGGCATCACGCGCGAACGGGGCAGCGTGAGCAGCACCCAGAAGGTGGCGCCGGCGCCCTCCTCGCTCTCGAAGCCGATGGACCCGCCCATCAGCTCCACCAGCTGCCGCGAGATCGCCAGGCCCAGCCCCGTGCCGCCGAAACGGCGCGTGGTGCTCCGCTCGCCCTGGGCGAAAGCCTGGAAGAGCTTGTGCTGCGCCTCGGCGGGGATGCCCACGCCCGAGTCGCGCACGGTGAAGCGGATCTGTCCGTTCTCGCCAGTGTTCTCCACCGCGCAGCGCAGCTCCACCTGGCCTTCGCCGGTGAACTTGACCGCGTTGCCCACCAGGTTGAGCAGGATCTGGCGGATCCGGCCCGGATCGCCGAGGAAACTGCCGTCGTCGCCGGGGCCGCGCGGGTAGTCGAGCCCGATGCCCTTCTCCTTGGCGCGGAAGCTGAGCAGGTCCACCACCTCGGCGCAGAGCGCCGACGGCTGGAAGGGGATGGCCTCCAGGTCCAGCCGCCCGGCCTCGATCTTGGAGAAGTCGAGGATGTCGTTGATGAGCGTCACCATGGTGCTCGCCTGGGCGCGCACGGTCTCGGCGTAGTCGCGCTGCTCGCGCTGCAGCGTCGAGTCGAGCAGCAGGCCGGTCATGCCCAGGATCGCGTTGAGCGGCGTGCGCACCTCGTGGCTCATGGCCGCCAGGAACTCGCTCTTGGCGCGCGTCGCGGCCTCGGCGTTGCGCTTCGCCACCACCAGCGCGGCCTGGTCCTCCTCGCGGCGACGCAGCAGGCGATCGAGCTGGAGGCTGCGCTGGTTGAACCAGTAGGCCAGCGCGCCGAGCTCGCCGCCGTCCGGCGCGCGGACCAGCAGGCTGCCGGGTTCGCTGCGGGCGAAGGAGGCCTGGAGCTGGCGGGTCATGCCCGTCAGCGGACGGATGAGAATCGCGCGCAGCACCACGAAGGCCGCCAGCAGGCAGAGCAGCGCGGCGCCCAGCATGGCCAGGAAGAGCGCGCGGCGGATGAAGGTGGCCGAGGCCAGGGCCGCGCCCTGGGGCGTCACCACCACCAGCTGCCAGAAGGTCTCCGGCACCTGGAAGACCGAGGCCGTGGCGCTCTCGCCCAGCACCGGGTCCCGGTCCACCGCGAAGCGGCTCCGGCGAATCGCGTGGGACACGTCCGCCTCGCCGAGGATCGCCGCGAGCAACTCGGCCTGGCGCGTGTCGATCTGGTGGCTGTCCTCGGCGAGGCGCGCGGCGAGGGCCGGATCGAAGTGACCGTCGGCGCGGCAGGTGGCCAGGATCGCGCCGCGCAGGCTGTCGGTGGCCGCGGCATAGGGCGCGAAGCGGGGATCCGTCGCGGCGAGGGCGTCCAGGGTCTCGCTCCCGGCGAGCCGCAGGGGAGCGGCGCTCTGCTCGGGCGGCGGGAAGGCGATGAAGCGTCCCTCGCGGTCCAGCAGGAAGGCGTAGCCGTGCAGCGTGCGCGTCGCGTCGGCGAGCAGGGCCTCCATGCCCTCGAGCTTGAGGTCGACGGTGCACACGCCGTAGAAGACGCCGTCGCGGCGCATCGGCACGGTGCAGGTGACCATGGGCTGGTGCGAGTAGGGATCGCTGTAGGAGCGGGACCAGTAGGCGTGGCCCGCCGGCAGCTGGGTCGCGGGGACGTACCACTCCTCGCCCTGGTAGCCGTCGCCGCCGGGGTCGTTGTAGTCGTCGAAGTAGGCGAGGGCGCCGTCGGCCTGGCGGCCCCAGAAGAAGCTGCGCCGCTCGCGCTTCGGGTCGAAGGCGCGGGCGGCGGGCCAGAGGCCGCCGCCGGCGATGGTGCCCTCGCTGCCGGCGGGGTCGAGCAGACGCGGCAGCAGCTGCTTGTGGAGCGTGCTGTCGGGCGGGAGGCTTTCGCCCAGCGAGGCCAGCGAGACGGCCAGCCCGCGCGCCTCGGCCAGGCGTCCCTCCAGCTCCGCCACGACCGTGGCGCCCGCGAGGCCCGCCTGCTCGGCGGCCTGATCCTCGAGCAGGCGCCGTCCCAGCGTGCCCAGCACGAGCGCCAGCGCGAGCGCCAGCGCCGCCAGCAGGCCCGCGAAGAGCAGCGGGATGCGCACCAGCAGGCTTTGCCGCCAGCTGAACTCCGGCTGCAGCGGGGCCGTGGGCGCGAGGGCGCTCGTGTCGGAGGGGGAGGCCTGACTCATGCGGCGGGGCGCTCTCCTTGACCGTGCGGAGGACCGAATCGACGCGGGATTCCCGCGGACTTCCTTATATCGGCAGCGGAGGCCGGGGCCCTGAGCCCAATCGGCGACAGGGTTCGCCGCGGTCCGCGCCGCCGTGTCCGCGAAGACACAGGGCCGGTTCCGAAGGACCGCGACCGCGGGGGTCCCGCGGCCCGCCCCCGGGGGCGCCTTTGCTTCAACTGACTGTGGGGCAAGGTGTTGTCGCGTGGTCTCGGGGGCGGCCCGCCCTGGCGGGGCGCTTGCGCTGGGGAGGACATGGGCGCCGGCGGTCGGCGCCCCCCAACGAGGAGGACCCCCAATGCGCACTTCGAACTCCCACGGCAAGCGCAGCCCGAACTGGCCCATGCCCGCGATCCTGACCGGCGTCGGCATCCTCGCCGCCGGCGTGCTGCTGCTCATCGGCCTGCAGAGCCGCGACGCACAGCCCACGCGAACGGTGGCCCGCAGCAGCCGGCCGGCCGCCACGCGCGCGCTGCCCGCGCCGGACCCCGTGACCGAGGCGCCCGCCGTCACCGTGGTCGCCGAACCCACGCCCATGCTCCCGGCCGCTGAGGCCCAGGACCCGCCCGCGATCGAGCCGGCCGCGGCCGTGCCCGCCGACTTCGACGCCGGCGAGTCCCTCTTCGCCGACGCGCGTTACGGCGAGGCCGGCGCGGTCTTCAGCGCCTACGTGCTGCAGCATGCCGACAACCCCTGGGGCCACTACATGCTCGGGCTCTGCCAGTGGAAGCAGGGCGAGCTGGACGCGGCCGAGGGCGAACTCGAGGCCGCGATCGACCTCGCGCCCGAGCTCCGCAAGGCGCGTCTCAACCTGGCGCGCGTGCTGATGGACGCCGGCCGCCACGACGCCGCCCTCGCCGAGGTGGAGGCCGTGCTCGAGGCCGACCCCGCGGCCCCCGGCGCGCTGCGCCTGCGCGGCCGCGCGCTCGCCAACCTGGGCCGCCCCGAGGCCGAGCAGGCCTATCGGGCCGCGCTCGTCGCCGATCCCGAGGACGCGTGGTCGCTGAACAACCTCGGCCTCCTGCTGGTGGAGTCCGAGCGCTTCGAGGACGCGCTGTCGGTGCTGGCGCTGGCGGTGAAGCTCGATGGGCGCGTGGCCGTCTTCCAGAACAACCTGGGCGTGGCGCTCGAGCGCTGCGGCCGTCCCGTGCAGGCGGCCGACGCCTACGCCGCGGCGCTGACGCTCGAGCCCGAGCACGCGAAGGCGGCGCTGAGCCTGGAGCGCGTGGACGGTCGCCGCGGGCCCGAGCAGCCGCTGGACCTGGCCGCGCGCGCCGACGAGACCGCGCTCGCCCTGGCCGACGGGCGACTGCCCTGGGACGCGACGATGGAGAGTGAGACGCAGGTCACGCAGCTGCCCTAGCGGCTTCGCGTCGCGCGAAGGACACGGCGCCGGTTCGCTCGCGGGCGAGCCGGCGTCGTGCGTTCAGTCTTCCTTGACGATCTCCGGCTTGTTCTTCTCGGCGATGATCAAGGTCGCCACGCTGCCGGCCAGCAGGAAGCTGAGCAGCACGACGATCCAGATCCAGGGGCGGTCTCTCAACCAGGTGATCATCAGGGCCCCCTGAAGCGTAGGGTGAGCGTGCGGGTCTCGTCGGAGTCCAGTGGCGTGACGCGCAGGTTCAGGTCGAAGGGCGCGCTGTAGTCCGACCGGGGCAGCAGCGCGAAGACGGGCGCGCGGCCGTCCTCCAGGGCGCCGAGCAGGATCTCCGGCTGGGGGATGATGAACTCCAGGCCCGGGTGTGCGGCGATGGCGTCGGCGTCGGCCTCGATGCGGAAGCTGCGCGGAGCGTCGGTCTTGTTCTGCAGGTGCAGCGTGTAGAGGTTGCGCAGCTTGCCCTCCTCGATGCTGTAGGGCAGGCCCGCCGAGCGCAGCGCGTTCACCTGGAAGGACTCCCGCTGCGAGGCCTTGAAGCCGAAGGCGGCCAGGCCCAGCAAGCCCATGAACGCGTAGATGAGCACGCGCGGGCGCCAGAAGCGGCGCTGGCCCGACTCGAAGCCGCGCTGGGAGTCGTAGCGCACGAGGCCCTTGGGCTTGTCGATCTTCGTCATGATGTCGTCGCAGGCGTCGATGCAGTTCGCGCAGCCGATGCACTCCATCTGCAGGCCGTTGCGGATGTCGATGCCCGTGGGGCAGACCTCAACGCAGCGGAAGCAGTCGATGCAGTCGCCGCCCTCGTCCACGCCCTTGGCCCGCGGCTCGCCGCGATTCGCGTCGTAGCCGATGACCACCGTGTCGTCGTCCACCAGCGTGGACTGCAGGCGGCCGTAGGGGCAGACGATGAGGCAGGTCTGCTCGCGGAACCACGCGTAGTTGAAGTAGAGCACGGCGGTCCAGAACATCGACCAGAAGAAGGCCGACGTGTGCGCCGACGGGCTCGAGCGCACCACGTGCAGCAGCTCGCGCGCGGGGATGAAGTAGGACAGGAAGACGTGGGCGATCACGTAGGACAGCCCCAGGAAGAGCAGGTGCTTGAGCGCCTTGCGCCAGAACTTGTCGAAGTTCCAGGGCCCCAGGTTGCGCCGGATGCGCGGGTTGCGCGGGCCCTCGATCCAGCGTTCCACGCGGCGCATGACGCCTTCCATGAACACCGTCTGCGGACAGGCGTAGCCGCACCAGACGCGGCCCCAGAGGCTCGTCAGCACGAAGAGGGCGAAGCCCATGCCGGTCACCAGGAAGAAGGCGAGATAGAAGTCCTGGTTCGTGAAGGTGAAGCCGAAGAGGTGCGCGCTGCGCCCCGGCAGATCCAGGTGCACCATGGGGTGGCCGCCGACGGGGATCCACGGCATGATCACGTAGATGACGATCAGGACCAGCCAGATCAGGTTCTTGCGGATCTGCCAGGGACCCTTGACGTCGGCGGGGTGCAGGAAGTTGCGCGAGCCGTCGGTGTTGATCGTGTAGACCGTGTCCAGATCCGGCCGCCGGCGATGCCGGCGACCGGAGTCTTCGCTGCTCATTCCGTCACCTTCTCTCCCTGCGGCGCCTTGCCGGGGACATTGGTGTTCTTGATGGTCAGCACGAAAGCCACCAGGGACTGCACGCGGTTGGGACCCAGCTGCCGGCCCCACGCGGCCATGCCCTTGTCCAGAACACCGTTGGTCACCGTGTTGTAGATGTCCGTCGGCCTGGCGCCGTGGATCCAGTACTCGTCCGTGAGGTTGGGACCCACGAGACCCTGGCCGCGATCCGCGTGACAGGCCACGCAGTAGGTGGCGAAGAGCTGCTTGCCCTCGTCCACCCGCGCGGGGAGGGTGCTCATCAGCGTGAGCGCCGCGTCGTCGATGGCCCCGCCCTTGGCGAGCTGCGCCTCGGCGGCCTTCTGCATCTCCACGTCGTAGCGGGCCTGCGGCAGCTTGCCCACCCCGAAGGTGTGGAAGAAGAGCCAGTAGCCGACGCTGAAGATGATGCTGCCCCAGAGAATCCACAGCCACCAGTTGGGCAGGCGGTTGTCGTATTCCTGGATGCCGTCGAAGTCGTGGTCGAAGACCTGATCCTGCTTGTACTCGCTCATCTCAGTTCTCCTTCCCTTCGCGCTCGGCGTCCGGGTGCGTCGCCGGGGCGTCGTCCCCGATCAGTAACTCGTCGCCCGCGTCCAGCGGCAGGCTCGCCAGGTGCTCCACCGCCCGCCGGTCGCGCAGGTTCACGGAGACGTGGAGCAGGATGGCCGCGAAGCTGGCCACGAAGAGCAGCAGGCCCACGATCGGCCAGACCAGGAGGTTGCTGCCCGCGAAGTAGTCGTGAAACATGCTAGCTGCCCTCCCCGACGCTGACGGTGTCCGGCGCCGCCGCCGCGTTCGCGCCGCCGGTGGCCGGCGCCGTGGGCTGCGGTCCGCGTCCCAGGCGCTGCAGGTAGCCGATGAGGGCCACCAGCTCCGAGTCGTCGGCGATGTTCACGCCCTGCGAACTCAGGTCCGCGGTGATGATGCCCGCCTGGCTCAGCGCGGTCGCCTTCGCCGACGCGATGTCCGCCTCCGTGTAGGGGACGCCCAGCCTGCTCAGCGTCTCCATCTTGTGGCCCGTGCCCGCGAAGTCCACCGTGCCGGTCTTGAGCCACGCGTAGCTCGGCATGTTCGAGCCGGGCGACGTGGACCGCGGATCCTGCATGTGCAGGTAGTGCCAGAGATTCGCGTACTTGCCGCCCTCGCGGTGGAGGTCCGGGCCCGTGCGCTTGGAGCCCCACTGGAAGGGATGGTCGTAGATGAACTCCTCCATCCGCGAGTAGTCGCCGTAGCGCAGCGTCTCGTGGCGGAAGGGGCGGATCATCTGGCTGTGGCAGACGTAGCAGCCCTCGCGCACGTAGAGGTCGCGTCCCTCCAGTTCCAGCGGGCTGTAGGGCTGCTGGATGTGGGGGTTGGCCGCCAGCGCCGCGGCGTCCGTGGGCACCTGCTTCGAGATGACCACCGTCGGGATGATCTCCACGATGCCGCCCACCAGGATGGCCAGCAGCACCAGCACCGTGAAGGCCATGGAGTTCGCCTCGGTGAGGCGGTGCCAGCTGACGCTGGAGCCGCTGCGCGTCCCGAAGGTGAGGATCGCCGCGATCGCGACCACCACGAGGCCCGCGAGCGTGAGCGCGCTCGTGATGACGCCGGAGATGCCCAGCAGGACCGCGAGGACGATCACCACGGCCGAGTAGACCACCGGCGCGCCGAAGAGCAGACGCCAGGTGTTGGGCTTGGCGTCGGTGAGGGCGGGGACCGTCACCTCGTAAGTGGCCTTGCTGCCCTGGCGGATCGTCATCACGTAGTTCACGATCGCGAGCAGGTAACTCAGGAAGTAGAGCGTGCCGCCGATCAGGCGCATCTGGTACATGAAGCGGCTGGCCAGCAGTCCCTCGACGAAGTCGGGGTACTTGAGGAAGCCGTCCGCGTCGAGCGCGCGCCAGAAGAGACCCTGGCTGACGCCGCTGATCCACATGGCCACGACGTAGAGCAGGATGCCGAGCGTCGCGAGCCAGAAGTGCGTCTCGGCGAGACGCTTGCTCCAGAGCTCCGTCTTCCACAGGCGCGGGACGAGCCAGTAGAGCATGCCGAAGGTCAGGAAGCCGTTCCAGCCCAGCGCGCCCCCGTGGACGTGGCCGATGATCCAGTCCGTGTAGTGACCCAGCGCGCTGACGCTCTTGATCGAGAGCAGCGGCCCCTCGAAGGTGGACATGCCGTAGAAGGTCACGGCCACCACGAAGAACTTGACCACCGGGTCGGTGCGCAGCTTGTCCCAGGCGCCGCGCAGGGTGAGCAGGCCGTTGAGCATGCCGCCCCAGGAAGGCGCCCAGAGCATGACGCTGAAGACCATGCCCAGCGTCTGCGCCCAGTCGGGCAGCGCGGTGTAGAGCAGGTGGTGCGGGCCCGCCCAGATGTAGATGAAGACCAGCGACCAGAAGTGGACCACCGACAGCCGGTAGGAGTAGACCGGCCGCTCCACGCTCTTCGGGATGAAGTAGTACATGATGCCGAGCATGGGCGTCGTCAGGAAGAAGGCCACGGCGTTGTGCCCGTACCACCACTGCACCAGGGCGTCCTGGACGCCGGCGTAGATGGGGTAGCTGTGCAGGAAGCTGTCGGGCAGCTGGAGGCTGTTGACGATGTGGAGCACCGCGATCGTCACGATGGTGGCGATGTAGAACCACAGCGCCACGTAGAGGTTCTTCTCGTTGCGTCGGGCGATGGTCCAGAAGAAGTTCACCGCGAAGACCACCCAGATCACCGCGATCGCGATGTCGATGGGCCAGATCAGCTCGGCGTACTCCTTGCCCTGCGTCAGGCCGAAGGGCAGCGTGAGCGCCGCGCTCACGATGATGAGCTGCCAGCCCCAGAAGTTCAGCCAGCTCAGGACGCCCGACGCCATGCGCGCCTTGAGGAGACGCTGCGTGGAGTAGTAGACGCCCGCGAACATCATGTTGCCCACGAAGGCGAAGATCGCCGCGTTCGTGTGCAGCGGCCGCAGGCGGCTGAAGGTCAGCCACTTGAGCCCGAAGTTCGCCTGCCAGAACGAGAGCTGGCTGGCGATGAGCACGCCCACCAGAAAGGCCACCGCGCCCCAGACGATGGTCGCGATGGAGAATGCCCGGACGATGTCGTCGTCGTAGACGACCGTCCGAGTTTGGACCTTATCCGATGCCATTGGAGACTCCTCCCTCCTTGTCATGTGCCGGGTCCGCTGTGATCGCGGTCTTGACGTTCGTCTCACGGGCCACTTCGCCGCCGCCGGCGGTCTGCAGCCGGTCCTCCCTGAGCGGGAGGAGGGACAGCCGCTCGCCGTGGTCGAAGTCGCCCTCGCGCAGTCGCATGAAGAAGAAGACGAGCCCGAGCGCGACGAGCACCAGGCTCACGAAGACGAGGCCGATCACGACATCCATGCCAGCCTCCGTCCCGACAGGCGCCAGGCGGTGAGCGTGACCACGCCCACCGAACTGAGCGGCATGAGGATCGCCGCCACCACCGGGCTCACCAGCCCCGCGAAGCAGAGCGCCACGGCGGCCAGGTTGTAGACGGCCGCCAGGATCAGATTGTCCCGCACCACACGGCGCAGGCGGCCGGCGGCCTCGAGCGCGCGGCGCAGGGCGGCGATGCCGTCGCCCAGGAAGAAGAAGTCCGCCTTGCCGGGCAGCACGGGCCGGTCCACGGCGGGCGTCGCGGCGCAGAGCGCGGCCTCGAAGCTGGGGCTGTCGTTGATGCCGTCGCCGACCATCAGGGTGTCGTGCGCGTCCAGCGCGCGGACCCGCGCGGCCTTGGCCTCGGGGTCGAGCCCGCCGAGGGCGTTCGCGGCGGGGATGCCCAGGGCCGCGGCGGCGCTGTCGACCTTGCCCTGCGCGTCGCCGCTCAGCAGGTGCAGCGCGTAGCCCCGCCCGGCGAGGAGGGCCAGCTCGGCGGCGGCGTCGGCCTTGAAGTGCTCCTGGAAGCGGAAGGTGGCGATGCGCGCGCCGTCACGCGTGAACCAGGTCTCGCCCTCGGCGCCCTCGCCGCGGCCGAGGCGCAGCTCGCCGTCCTCGCGCGGCCAGCGCAGGCCCTGGCCGGGCGTCTCCATCATGCCCTCGGGGGACAGCTCGGCGGCCGACGTCCCGCCCAGGGGCGCGAGCGCCGCGGCAAGGCTGCGGCTCACGGGGTGATTGCTCCGCGAGCACATGGCCAGCAGCAGCGACTGCTCCTCGGCGGGCAGCGCCCAGAGCGCCTTGCGGGACTCGGGCTCGAGCTCGAGTCGGTCCAGGGTGAGCGTGCCGGTCTTGTCGAGCAGCACCTTCCTCACGCGCAGGGCCTTCTCCATGAAGCTGCCCGTGCGCAGGAAGACGCCCCGCCGCCGCAGCGCGCCGTAGATCAGCTCCTCGGCCAGCGGCGTGGCCAGGCCGAGCGCGCAGGGGCAGGTGACGACGAGGACGGCCACCGTCACCTCCATCGCCCGCCGCAGATCGCCCGCCAGCAGCGCCCAGGCGGCGAAGCCCAGCCCCGCGAGCAGCAGCACCACGGTGACGTAGACGCTGCTCACCCGGTGCCACCAGCGCGGGCGGAAGCTCTCCTTGCCGCTGCTGCGCAGCAGGGCGTCCAGGCGCGAGTCGGCGAAGTCCTGCGTGGCGGTGACGACGTATCCCTGACGATCACAGTTGAAGGCGCCGGCGGGGATCGTGTCGCCGGGCCGATAGGCGACGGCGTCCGACTCGCCGGTGATCCAGTCGAGCGACGCCTCGGCCGGGTTGCGCAGCAGCACGCCGTCCACGGGCTGGAGGTCGCCGGGGGCGATCCACAGTTCGTCGCCCAGGGCGATCTCCGTGGCGGCCACGGCCTCCAGGCGATCCCCGCGCCGCCGCTTGGCGGTGATCAGCTCGGCGCCGCTGTCGGCCAGCAGCGCGTTGCGGTTCCGCTCGAGGATGCGCTCCTGCGCCCAGCGACCCACGAGCATCAGCGCGACGAAGCCCGTGAGGCTGTCGAAGTAGGCCGCCCGCGGGCCCTGGGTGAAGTAGGCGTAGACCGACCCGGCCCAGGCCAGCAGCATGCCCAGCGAGATGGGCAGGTCCAGGTGCGCCACGCGCCGCCGCAGGCCGGCCACCGCGCCCCGGAAGAAGACCGGCCCGCCCACCACGAGCGCCGCGGTGGCGAGCAGCAGGTTGAGGCGTCCGAAGAAGACGTAGAGCGCCCCGTCCACCGGCGCGAGGCCGAAGTAGTAGCTGATGCTGAACATCATCACGTTCAGCGCGAGCGCGATGGCCGCGGCCATGCGCAGCAGCAGCGCGCGCGAACGCGGCGCGGCCTGCTTGCGCGAGGGGCCGAGCCGGTAGCCGAAGCGTTCCACCTCGGCCAGGTAGTCCTTGAGCTCGCCGCGCGCGGGATCCCAGAGCAGGTCCACGGTGCCCAGGCTGGGGTTGATGCGCAGGTCGAGGCCGCCGGCCTCGCGCTGGAAGAGCTCCTCGAGCAGCCAGACGCAGGCGGCGCAGTGCACGCCCTGGATGTCCAGGCTGAGGCGCAGGGGGCCTTCGACGTCGCCGCGCTCCTCGAGCAGGCGATCGAGCCAGGCGAAGCTGTCGGGCCGCAGCGTGCTGGCCGGCGCCTGCGGACCCTGGCGGAGATCGTAGTAGCGCTCGAGGCCCTCGCCGTGGATCAGCGCGTAGACGCTGCGGCAGCCGCGGCAGCAGAAGGGGCCGTCCTCCTCGCGCCAGCCGCTCCCCAGGGGACTCTCGCAGTGCAGGCAGCGCCCCTCGGCGAGCGCGCGCTCCCAGGCCGCCCGCGCCTCCTCGCTGGGCGGCGCGTCGACGCCGGGCAGCGGGCAGGCGCTGAGGGCCGCCTCGGTCGCGTTGGGCGCGGGCGTCGAGCGATCCCGTGCGGAAGCGGGCATTGGGGCCTCGTGAGCGACCGAGGACGGGCTCCTGCTGCCCGACCCCGCGTGAGCGCAAGTCCTTCAACTGAAGCGGGTGACGGCAGCACAATAGACCGGAAGGCAGCAGGAATCAATATGGGAAAAAGGATAGGGATATTTGAAACCGCGCTAACCTGACGTGGGGCATGCGACTCTAGTAGACGACGAACTCGCCCCAGCGCAGATGGGGGATCCACGCGAACGCGGCGGCTCCGCGCAGCAGGAGCTGGACGCCGATGAGCAGCACCAGCAGCGCCGAGAGACGGTTGAAGCGGGCCTGCAGCCGCGGGCTCAGGCGGCCGGCGCCCAGCCCCAGGGCCAGCAGCACGGGCAGGGTGCCCGCCCCGAAGAGCAGCATCGCCGCCGCGCCGCGCCAGGGTCCGGCCGCGGCCATGGAGCCCAGCGCCACCGCGTAGACCGGCCCGCAGGGCAGGAAGCCGTTGGCCACGCCGAGGAGCAGGCGGCGTCCCGGGCCCCGCCGCCGCAGGAGCCCACGGAAGCCCGACGTCACCGCCCTCGCCAGGCGCGCGCTCTCCACCCAGCGCCGCGTGGGCAGCCAGCCCGCGAGACCCAGCCCCAGCAGCGCCATCGCGAGCCCCACGGCCAGCGACAGCCCGCCGCGCAGCCACTGGCCCTGCCCCGCGAGTTGCGTCGCCGAGCCCACCAGGCCGAGGGCGAAGCCGATCAGCCCGTAGGCGCCGATGCGTCCGAGGTGGTAGACGAGAAAGGCCGGCAGCAGACGGCCGAGGCCGCCGCCGCGCTCGCTCTCGGCCACGGCCACCGCGCCCACCAGCGGGCCGCACATGCCGATGCAGTGGCCGAGGCTGATCGTCAGCCCGGTGCCGAGGAGCAGCCAGGGATCGAAGCTGCGGACCGCGGGCATGAGCGTCGGGCTGCAGCAGGAATCCGCGAGCAGGGTCAGCATCGTCCCGTCACCTCACCGTCGCCGCGGGCCTAGAGTTCCTTGTGCGCGCCGTCGCAGAAGGGCACGCCGCCCGTCCGCTTGCACTGGCAGAGGGCGACCTTCTTGGGCTCGTCGGTGGTGAAGATGAAGGGCCGGAAGGGCGTCGACTTGTGGGCGCCGTCGCAGAAGGGCTGGTTCTTGGACTCGCCGCAGGCGCACCAGGCGTGCGTGCCGGCGGGCAGGTCCATGACGGCGGGACGCTTCTCGGCGATCTTCGGGTCGGCCATGCGCTCTCCTTTGGATGGCGGTGATCGTTCGCTCGACGCAGTGTGCGACGATCCGCGCCGCGAGGCAAGGGGGGCCTGCCGTCCAGGCTGTCCTTGAAGCGCGCGCCGCCGTGGTCTAGCTTGGCCCATCCGCCAGGGTGGCGGCGCCGCGAGCAAGGAGGCGGTCCTGGGCGCTCCCTCTCCAACCAAGATGTCGCGCGTGCCGCGGGGCGTCTTCCTCAAGGCGGCGCTGCTGCCGCTGCTCGTGCTGGTCTTCTTCCTCTTCGGGCGCAGCCTGGGGCTGGGCACGGGGCTGGGCGAGCTGCGCGAGTGGATCGCGCAGCACGGGGTGCTGGGCGGGGCGGTCTTCCTGGGGCTCTTCGCGCTGGTGGGGGTGTCGGCGCTGCCCGGCCTGCCGCTCACGCTGGCGGCGGGCGCGCTCTTCGGCACGCTGCAGGGGCTGGTGCTCGCGAGCGTCGGCACCACGCTGGGGGCGGCGCTGGCCTTTCTGCTGGCGCGTCACCTGGCGCGGGACTACCTGCGTCACCGCCTGGGCCATCGCCGCGTGTTCAAGGTGGTGGAGCGCTGGACGGCCGAGCGCGGTGCGCTGGCGGTGGCGCTCACGCGGCTCTTTCCCATCTTTCCCTACAGCCTGCTGAACTTCGCCTTCGGGCTGACGCAGGTGGGCTTCTGGACCTACCTGTTCTGGTCCTGGCTCACCATGCTGCCCGGCCACCTCTTCTACGTCGCCGGCAGCGACGCGCTCGCCCAGGGGATCTCCAGCGGCAAGGTGCCCTGGCCGCTGGTGCTGCTGGCCGCGGCGGTGCTGGTCTTCCTCGGGCTGCTCGTGCCCTGGGCGCGCCGCCGCCTGCGCGAGGGGCCGGGCGGTCCCGAGCCGGACACGGACGAGGAACCCGCGGCCCGCTGAAGGCCCCTCACCTCCCGCAAGGAGCGCCCATGCGCCAGCCCCTGCCCGACGCCGCGGCCATCGCCGCCCTGCCGCCGGATGGCGGTCCCGAGTTCAACCGCCTGATCTTCGCGTCGAGTCCCTACCTGCGCCAGCACGCGCGCAATCCCGTGGACTGGCGGCCCTGGGGCGAGGAGGCCCTCGCCGCGGCGCGCGCCGCGGATCGACCCCTCTTCCTCTCCGTGGGCTACTCCACCTGCCACTGGTGCCACGTGATGGAGCACGAGTCCTTCGAGGACGCGGAGGTGGCCGCGCTGCTGAACGCCGGATTCGTCTGCGTGAAGGTGGACCGGGAGGAGCGCCCCGACCTCGACGCGGTCTACATGACCGCCACGCAGCTCTTCACCGGCCGCGGCGGCTGGCCCAACTCGCTCTGGCTCACGCCCGACGGCCGCCCCTGGTTCGCCGGCACCTACTTCCCGCGCGAGGACCGCGGGCCGCGGCAGCCGGGCTTCCTGACGCTGCTCGCCTGGCTGCGCCAGCTCTGGGACGAGCGCCGCGACGAGGTGGAGAAGCAGGCCGACGCGATCGTCGCGGCCGTCGCCCAGGCCACCGCGCTGCCGGCCGGCGCCGAGGCGCCGCCCGCGCTCTCCCGCGCCCTGGTGGACGACGCGCTCGTGGCACTGGCGCGCGACGTCGATCATGCACACGGGGGTTTTTCGGGCGCGCCCAAGTTCCCGCCACACCAGGCGCTGGCCCTGCTGCTGGACGAGCACGCGCGCAGCGGTCGCGCGGACCTGCTCGCCCTCGTGGTGGACACCCTCGACGGCATGGCCCGCGGGGGCATCCACGATCACGTGGGCGGCGGCTTCCACCGCTACAGCACCGACGCGCGCTGGTTTCTGCCCCACTTCGAGAAGATGCTCTACGACAACGCGCAGCTGCTGCCCGTGTATGCGCGGGCCTCGCGCGCCGCGGGGCGTGAAGACCTCGCCGACGTGGCGCGGGGCATCGCGCGCTGGCTGCTCGAGGACATGCGCGACGAGACCGGCGGCTTCCACGCCGCCCTCGACGCCGACAGCGAGGGCGAGGAGGGCCGCTTCTACCTGTGGACCGAGGCCGAGCTGGCGGAGCAGCTGGGCGCGGACGAGGGCGCGCTCGTGGCGCGCGTGCACGGCTGCGTGCCCGGCGGCAACTACGCCGAGGAGGCCACGGGGCGGCGGAGCGGCGGGAACATCCTCTACCTGCCCCGGACGATCGATGACGCCGCCGCGGCCGAGGGGCTCGCGCCCGCCGCGCTGCGGCAGCGGCTGGCCGACGCGCATGCGCGGCTGCGCGCGGCGCGGGCGCGGCGCGTCTGGCCCGAGCGCGACGACAAGGTGCTCGCCGCCTGGAACGGCCTGGCCATCGCGGGACTTGCGCGGGCGGGAGCGCTGCTGGGCGAGGCGGAGTGGGTCTTCGCCGCGGCGGAGGCGGCGGGGTTCGTGCTGGGCGCCATGCGCGCGGACGGCCGCCTGCTCCGCAGCTGGCGCGACGGCGCCGCCCAGCTGCCGGCCTACCTCGACGACCACGCCGCCCTCGGCCTGGGCCTGCTGGAGCTGCACGCGGCGACGGGCGACTCGCGCTGGCTCGCCGAGGCGCGCGCGCTGGCCGACGCGCTGCTCGCGGACTTCGCCGCGCCCGACGGCGGGTTCTACTTCACCGGCGACATCCACGAGTCGCTGCTCGCGCGCGGCCGCGATCCCTTCGACGCGGCGCTGCCCTCGGGCAACGGCCTCGCCGCCCAGCTCTTGCTGCGCCTGGCGCAGACGGCCGGCGAATCCCGCTACCAGGACGCCGCCCGGCGCACCCTCGAGGCCTTCGCCGCGCCCATGGACCGCGCGCCGCGCGGCACCTGCACGCTCATCGCCGCCCTTGCCGAGCATCTCGCCGGCGAGGGCCAGGGTCCCGGCCTGCCGCCGCTCGCCGGCGCGGACGGCCCGCCGGCGGACAGCCTGCACCGCCCGCCGCTCTGGGTGGAGCTGTACACCGACCGAACGACCGTTCGTGCGGGCGCGTCGGTCGCTGTCACCGTGCGCGTTGCGATCGACAACGGCTGGCAGCTCGGCGGCGACGAACTCGCCGGCCTGGCCCTGCGCCTCGAGGGCGAGGCGGAGGGGCTGGCGCTCGACCTGCCCGCCCCCGGGGGCGGGTCGTCGGCGCCGCTCACCGGAGAGCAGCTGCTGCGCGGCGCGCTGCAGGTGGCGCCGGACGCGCCGCCCGGCCCGCGGCTGCTGCGCCTGCGTCTCGACTACCAGGCCTGCGACGACTCGCGCTGCCTCGCGCCGGCGGCCCTCGGCCTGCGCGCGGAGATCACCGTGGAACCCCAGGGGGGTTCCGGAGCGCCAAGTCCCTGATTTTCAGCGCCTTGACGGCGGCGCGCCCGCTGCCCTTCTTCGGGGTGTCCCGAGCCAAGGAGTGACGTCATGAGTCAAGTGACCGAGAAGGCCGTTCTCGACGCGCTGCGCATGGTGGAAGATCCCGACCTGCGCAAGGACATCGTCAGCCTCGGCTTCGTGAAGGATCTCGCGATCAAGGGCGGCGACGTGCGCTTCACCATCGAGCTCACCACGCCCGCCTGTCCGGTGAAGGACATGATGAAGAACGCCGCCATCAACGCGGTGAGCGAGATTCCGGGCGTGACGTCGGTGGACGTCAACATGACCGCGCAGGTGCGCGGGCCCCAGTCGGGGGGCGCGCCGGCAGGTCCCGGGCATCTGCCCGGCATCGCGCACATCGTGCCGGTGGCCAGCGGCAAGGGCGGCGTGGGCAAGAGCACCGTGTCGGCCAACCTGGCCGTGGCGCTGGCGGCGCAGGGCGCGCGGGTGGGCCTGATGGACGCGGACATCTACGGACCGAGCATTCCGGCGATCATGGGCATCACGACGGCGCCGCAGGTGTCGGGCGGGCGCATCCTGCCCGTGGAGCAGTACGGCGTGAAGGTGATCTCCATGGGCTTCTTCATCGAGGAGAAGCAGGCCGTGGTCTGGCGCGGGCCCATGCTGGCCAAGGCGCTGGACGAGTTCCTCGGCAACGTGGAGTGGGGCGAACTCGACTACCTGATCATCGACCTGCCGCCCGGCACGGGCGACGTGCAGCTCAGCCTGTGCCAGAAGCTCGCGCTGACCGGCGCGGTGGTGGTGTCGACGCCGCAGGACGTGGCGCTCAAGGTGGCGCAGAAGGCGATCACGCTCTTCGAGATGCTGAAGACGCCCGTGCTCGGCCTCGTGGAGAACATGAGCTACTACGTCTGCAAGCACTGCGGCGAGCGCGACGACATCTTCGGCAACGGCGGCACGCGCCGCGCGGCCGAGGAGCTGGGCCTGGCCTTCCTGGGCGACCTGCCCCTGGCCACGGCGATCCGCGAGCACTGCGACGCGGGCCGGCCCAGCGCGGTGGACGCCGACAGCCCCGCCGGCCAGGCCTTCCGCACGGTGGCCGAGCAGCTCGCGGCGCAGATCAGCATCCGGACGCTCAGCGGAGAGCTGGGGGGGAAGATCGAGCTCTCCTTCTAGGCGCGGGGCTGGCCTTCTCGCAGATCTTCCGATATAATGGTGGCCTTCGGGTCGGCGATTCGCGCTCGACCGGCACTCGGGAGGTCCCCATGCTCCGTCCCTGCGCCGGCCGCCTTGGCGTGGCCATGTTCGCGCTGCTCCTGCTCGCGCTGCCCGCCAGCGCACAGCCTCAGTTCCACTACGCCTGGGGGCATCCCGCGCCCCAGGGCGACACCGTCTACGGCTTCGCCTTCAGCGACGCGCAGCACGGCTGGGCCGTCTGTGGCGGCGGGGGTGTGCTGGCCACCGTCGACGGCGGCGCGAGCTGGCAGTTCGTCGGCTTCGTGCCGGGCAACCCGCACCTCTACGACGTGCTGCTGCGCGGCGACGGCGCGCTCGTGGCCGTGGGCGAAGGCGACGCGCTCTTCGTGAGCGCCGATGGCGGCGCCACCTGGAGCACCCCCGTGCACGACGCCCCCGCCGGCCTGCGCGATCTCGCCACGGTGCCGGGCGGCGGACTCTCCGCCTGCGGCGAGCAGGGCGCGCTGCTGCTCTCGGCCGACGGCGGTTTCACGTGGACGTCCATCGGCCCGCCCACGACGGACGACCTCTGGTACGTCCACTGGACCTCGAGCCAGGACGTCTTCGTCACCAGCGAGGACGGCGCCTGGCGCAGCCCGGACGCGGGCGTCACCTGGATCAACGTCGTCTCGGGCCACTTCTTCGGCATCCACGAGGTCTTCTTCACCGACGCGCTCCACGGCCGGATGACCGCCGACTTCACCACCTGGACCTCGGACGACGGCGGCGTCACCTGGGTCGAGGACTTCAATCCGGTGAATCCGGTCTACCGCTACCGCACGCTCCCTCTCACGGCGACCCACTGGCTGCTGGTGACGGACATCGAGGGCGGCGAGCTGTGGGAGACCCTCGACGGCGGCGTCACCTGGGACTGGCACTTCTTCCGCAACCTGCGCGGCTTCCCCTGCCTCGTGCAGGCGCCGGGCGGGCGCGTGTTCTTCGGTTCGGACGCGGGGGACATCTACTACACCGACGACCTCGGGCAGACGGTGGTCAACGCCGCGGAGAACCTGACCGACGCCGCGCCCAGCGCGCCCATGACCGACTTCGTGCGCCGTCCCGACGGCGTGCTCTTCGCCTCGAACCAGCCCAACTCCACCGGTCAGCCCCAGGGCTGGCTCCGCAGCGACGACGGCGGCCACCACTGGACGGTGCCCGCCGACCGGCCGGACTTTCGCTGGGTCGTGGATGGCAAGTTCGTCGACAGTGACCACGGCGTTGTCGGCTCCGACCAGAACATCGCCTGGACCGACAACGGCGGCGACAGCTGGCAGGAAACGCTGTTGCCGGGTGCGCACCGCGTCTGGCGCTTCGCGCTGCCCGCCGCGGACCGGTTCTTCGTAAGCACCTGGAACTCGTCGGGCGGCGGAGGGCTCTTCCGCAGCGGCGACGGCGGCCAGTCCTGGACGCAGGTCACCGGCGTCGGCCTGCCGGCCAGCTTCATGGGTGGCGCGCTCGGCTTCGCCGACGCGCAGCACGGCTGGCTCTCCATGCGCGTGGGGACGCTCGGACGGCTCTATCGCACGCTGGACGGCGGCGCGAGCTGGAGCCTGCTCGGGGCCAGCGGGCTCGGCGACTACGTCGACGACTTCCACTGGTTCGACGCGCAGACCGGCCTCGCCGGCGGCCGCCTCGACGGCAGCGCCGGCGTCTGGCGCACCGTGGACGGCGGCGCGACCTGGACCCGGGTGGACACGGCGATCACCAGCAACCTGGTCTTCCGCGACTCGCTGCGCGGCGTGGCCTTCTACGGCGAGTATCAGTCGATGCGCTTCACCGACGACGGCGGACTCACCTGGCACGCCTTCGTCTCGCCCTTCGACGGCGGCCTCCCCGATCTTCCGGACGGCCACGGCGCCGCGGCCGCGCCCACGGCCGAGGGCTGGGTGATCGGCGGCTCCAACAATCGCATCATCGTCGCGGTGGACGAAACCCTCACCGCCGTGCCGCCTGTCGCTGCGGACGCGGCGCCGGGACCGTCCGCGCGGCTCGCCGGCAGCTTCCCGAACCCCTTCAACCCGTCGACGCTGCTGCGCGTGCGCGCGCTGCGCGGCGGCGTGGCCCGCCTGGCCATCCACGACGCCACGGGCCGGCAGCTCCGCGTGCTGCTCGACGCGCGCCTCGAGGCCGGCGAAACCCGCGAACTGCGCTGGGACGGCCGCGACGCGGCAGGCCGCGCGCTGGCCAGCGGCGTCTACCTGGCCCGCCTCGAAAGCGACGGCGGCGTGGACGGCGAGAAACTGCTGCTCCTGAAGTAGCGCTCACTCATCCTGCACCCGGGAGGAACCCCATGCTTCGTCTTCGCGTCGCCCTGGTCGCCGCACTGCTGCTGCTCGCGCTGCCCGCGGGCGCGCAGCCCGTCTTCCACTACTCCTGGGGGCATGCGTCGCCCCAGGGCAACACCGTCTTCGGCTACGCCTTCAGCGATGCGCAGAACGGCTGGGCCGTCTGCGGCGGCGGCGGCGTGCTGGCGACCACCGACGGCGGCGAGAGCTGGCAGCTGATCGCCACCCTGCCCGGCGAGCCGCATCTCTACGACGTCCGGCTGCGCGGCGACGGCGCCCTGCTCGCCGTGGGCGAGGGCGCGGCGCTCTATCTGTCCACGGACGGCGGCCTGACCTGGAGCCCGGTGGCCAACAGCGCGCCGGGCGCGCTGCGGGACCTCACGGCCGTCCCCGGGGGCGGCCTGTCGGCCTGCGGCGAGCAGGGCGCGCTGTTGCTGTCCAGCGACGGCGGCTTCACCTGGAGCGACATCGGTCCCGGCGGCGTGGACGCGCTGCGCTATCACGCGTGGACGTCGGCGCAGGACTGCTTCGTCGTGACCGACGACGGCGCGCTCCGCACGCCGGACGCCGGCGCCACCTGGATCACGCTGGTCTCGAACCGGCCCTTCGGCATGAACGACGTCTTCTTCACCGACGCCACGCACGGCTACCTCGTCGAGGACTTCACCACGTTCACGAGCGTCGACGGCGGCCTCAGCTGGACCGAGCACTTCAACCCCACGCCGCCGCTCTACCGCTACCGGCACCTGGCGCTTTCACCCACGCACTGGTTGCTGGCCGTCGCGATCGAGGGCGGCGAGCTCTGGGAGACCACCGACGCGGGCGTCACCTGGACGCAGCACGTCAACCGCAACGTGCGCGGCTTTCCCAGCCTCTACCAGGCGCCGGGCGGACGCGTCTTCTTCGGCTCCGACGCCGGCGATCTCTACTACACGGACGACCTGGGGCAGACGGTCGTCAACGCCGCGGACAACCAGACCGACGACACGCCCTACGCCGACATGAACTTCTTCATGCGCCGCCCCGACGGCACGCTCTTCGCCGCGAACCAGCCCACCAGCGCCAGCGACCCCCAGGGCTGGCTACGCAGCGACGACGGCGGCTACCACTGGGCGGCGCTCGTCGACCCGCCGAACTTCCGCTGGGCCAGTGACGGCAAGTTCTTCGACAGTGACCACGGCGTTGTCGGTTCCTACCAGAACATCGCCTGGACCGACAACGGCGGTGACACCTGGCAGGAAACGCTGTTGCCGGGTGACAACCGCGTTTCCCGCTTCGCGCTGCCCGCCGCGCACCGCTACTTCGTGAGCACCTGGACCGCCGCCGGCGGTGGGGGCATCTTCCGCAGCGACGATGGTGGCCAGACCTGGAGCCCCGTCGCAGGCGGACTGCCGGCGAGCTTCAGCGCCGGGGGCCTGGCCTTCGCCGACGCCCAGCACGGCTGGGTGTCCTTCCGCCAGGGCTCGATCGGTCGCATGTACCGCAGCGTGGACGGCGGCGACACCTGGTCGCCGGTGGCCGCGGCGGGCCTTGGCGACTTCGTCGACGACCTCTACTGGGTCGACAACCTGGAAGGCCTGGCCGCCGGCCGCACCCTCGACTGCACCGGCATCTTCCGCACGGTCGACGGCGGCGAGAACTGGACCCAGGTCAACCCGAACCGCGCCAACCGCCTCGTCTTCCGCGACCCGATGCACGGCGCCGGGCTCTTTGGCTACTACGAGCCGCTGCGCTTCACCGACGACGGCGGCCAGACCTGGCACGCCGTGCAGCCGCCCTTCGACAACGGCCTGCCCACCTTGGGCGACGGCTACACCCACGCCGCGGCGCCCACGGCCGAGGGCTGGGTCTTCGGCGGCGGCAACAACCGGATCATCGTGGCGGTCGACGAGACCCTCACCGCCGTGCCGCCCTCCGCCGCAGGCGCGACGCCGGGGCCCGCGGCTCGAATCGACGGGAGCTTTCCCAACCCCTTCAACCCGAGCACGCTGCTGCGCGTGCGCGCCCTGCGCGACGGCGTGGCCCGCCTGGCGATCCACGACGCCACGGGCCGCCAGCTCCGTGTGCTGCTCGACGCGCGCCTCGAGGCCGGCGAAACCCGTGAACTGCGCTGGGACGGCCGCGACACGGCAGGCCACGCGCTGGCGAGCGGCCTCTACCTGGCCCGCCTCGAGAGCGACGGTGGGGTGGACGGGAAGAAGCTGCTCCTGCTCAAGTAGCGCTGCACTCTCGTTCAGAGCACGACTTCGGGCCCGGCGACCACGCGTCGCCGGGCTTTCTGTTGCACGGCTTTTCACCCGCCCCCGGGGGCGGGTAGAGAGAGCCCCGCACCTGCCTGATTTGACCGGCTGTCGCGGCGCGCGGAGTTTCGAGTCCCCATGGTGCTTGCCCCAGGAAAGTGCTGTGGAAGGCTTGCGCTAGATACCAATGTATAGTATCATGCGAAGGCCGTCAAGGGCGGCAAGCTCAGATCGCCGCAGAATCTTCCAGCGAACTGGACACCCGCCCCCGGGGGCGAGCAGGACATCGGTGTCAGGAATCCGACCGCGGCGAACCCACGCCTTGCGGCCGGCGCGGCTGCGCCTACCTTCGAGTCACACGAGCGTAGGAGAGCGCATGGCCCAGCAGGTTGGCAACACGCCCAAGAGCATCCGCCGTCATGGCGAGCACGACGTGGAGATCGTCTGGGCCGACGGCCACACGAGCCTCTACCCGGCGCGCTACCTGCGCCTGAACTGCCGCTGCGCGGTCTGCGTGGACGAGGTCAGCGGCGTGCCCCTGCTGGACCCGGCCAGCGTGCCGGAGGACGTCCACCCCGTGAGCCTGCAGCTCGTGGGGCGCTACGCCGTGCAGCCGATCTTCAGCGACGGGCACGGCACGGGGATCTTCAGCTTCGACCACCTCAGGGCGATCTGCCCCTGCCCCGATTGCCAGGGGCGGGCCTGAGCGCGATTCCGGTCCGCGGCAGGTGAATTCCGCTGACTTGCGCCTGCATTCCTGCTAAGATTGTCCCATATCCGCTAAACCGGTCCGCTGCCGCGGGCCGGGTGTGTTCTCCATGCCCTTCAGGAGGAATCCATGACGCGCCTCCGCTTGATCCTGGCCGCCGCGCTGCTCCTGCTCGTCAGCGCCCAGGCCTACGCCCTGGTGCCCCGCACCGTCGTGGCGGAGATGATCTCTGCCACCTGGTGAGTGTACTGTCCGCGTGCATACGCAGGCCTGGCCGTGATGTCGGGCCGTTATGACGGTACTGAGTTCAATTCCATTCGCTACCTGAGCAACTCGAGCGGCGGCCTGGGCAGTTGCCCTGACGGCCTCGCCCGCATCTCGTACTACGGCGCCAGCGCGTTCCCGACCCTCGTCTGGCAGGGCACCAATGTCCTGGTGGGCGCGGGCACGGACGTGATCGACGGCGGTCCGTACGACGCGATCGTCCAGTCCATGCTCCCCGACGCCACGCCCTGGGTGGTGGAGATCACGGACTTCGACCTCGGCGTGAGCCCCTACGTGACCACGCGCATCGCCCTCGAGGACGATGTCGCCGACATCACCGGGCACGTCGTGCACGTCTGCCTGATCGAGAACGATTGCCTGTACTCCGGCGACTACGAGCAGGATGTGCTGCGCGACATCGTGGACGACATCGCGATCACGATCGACGGCAACGGCCAGGAGCAGACCCACACGGCGAACTTCACGCTGGATCCGAGCTGGAACACGGCCAACATGCGCATCATCGCCTTCCTGCAGCGTGACTCGGACAAGGTCATCCTGCAGTCGTGCAACTCCGTGCCCACGGGCCCGTACGCGTTCCGCTACTACTCGCTCGGCGAGCGCGTGGTGGTGGACAGCGGCAGCCACCAGTTCGACGAGTTCGCGCTGTTCAACATGGGCGACTCCTCCGACACCTACGACCTGGCCCTCGACACGAGCGGCATGCCCGGCGACTGGAACGCCTACTTCACCGACGGCGTGAACAACTACACGTCGCTGCCGGTGAACCTGGCGGCCGGCGCCCGCGCGAGCTTCAACGTGGTCGTGGAGACCGGCTCGAGCGGTGGCGGCGCGGTAGCGCTCACGATCCACAGCCAGGGTGACGGCACCGATCGTCAGGTGAAGTACTCGGTCATCACCGCCGACACGGAGATCTTGCTGGTGGACGACGACGGCGCCGAGAGCTTCGAGAGCGATTACTACGGGCCGGCGCTGGACACGACGGGCCGCAGCTACGCGATCTGGGACCGCGGCAGCGCCGCGCTGAGCGCGGGCATCCTGTCGAACTTCAGCGTCGTGGTCTGGGACGTCGGCTTCGCCTTCCCCACCCTCGATGACGCCGATCGCGCGGCGCTCGGCGCCTACCTCGACGGTGGCGGCGCGCTGTTCATCAGCGGTCAGGACGTGGGCTGGGACAGCAACGACCAGGGCGGTGCGGCGCTGGTCTGGTACCACGACTACCTGCACGCGAACTTCGTCGCCGACGACACCAACGACTACACGATCGACGGTGTGGCGGGCGACTTCATCACCGATGGCCTGGACCTCGTGATCCAGGGCGGCGATGGAGCCAACAACCAGGATTACCCGGATGCCATCGCGCCTCGTGACGCGGCGGCCCACACGATCCTGACCTATAGCACGACCTACAACGCCGGCATCGCCGTGGACACGCCGGTCTACCGCGTCGTCTACCTGGGCTTCGGCTTCGAGGCCATCGACAACGCGGCGGATCGCGCGCAGCTCATGCAGAAGTCGGTGCTCTGGCTTCAGCGCGACCTCACGGACACGCCGGACGGACCGGTGCCCGTGGCTCTGCGCCTGGACCAGAACCAGCCGAATCCCTTCAACCCGAAGACCGTCATCCGCTACGCCCTGCCCAGCGCGGGCGACGCGAACCTGTCGGTCTATGACGCGTCGGGTCGTCACCTGCGCGTGCTGATCGACGGCCCGCAGGCCGCCGGTCAGAACGAGGTTGTCTGGGACGGCAAGGACGACGCCGGCAATACGCTGCCGTCGGGCGTCTACTTCTACAGTCTGCGCAGCGCGGAGGCGCAGCAGACGAGGAAGATGCTGCTTCTGAAGTGACGCAGTCGCGTGTCCTCTCGCGCGCCGCTTCGAAGGCGCGCGACCCGGACACGCGCCTGCTCGCGGGCAGAGCGCTCGGCCAAAGCGATCGCTCGCTCGCGTGAAGAATGTGAGGGGGAGCCCAGTGGCTCCCCCTTTTCTTGTTGGTGGACGAAGGGTGGCTTGCTCCGGGTCGGCGATGCATCTATGCTGGTGGAGCGAGGAGGTGGAGGATGAACCTGCGGAGATTGCTCGGTGTCGTGATCGCGACGTGCGCGCTGGCGCTTCTTGCCCGCTCTGCGCCTGCCGAACTCGTCACCTTCCAATACCACGACGGCCAGCCGGCCTATCCGCTTTCGGGGCTCAACGAGCACTATCTGGCAGGTTCGTTCATGTACCCCATTCAGCCTGCTTCGGGCATCTGGTACATTCCCGAGTTTTCGTTCTACCATGGGGGCGACTACCCTGATTCAGGGCAGTACTACGAGGTCTGGCTTTGTGCTCGACTCGAGTCCGAGGACCTTTACGCCCTCGGTACTTCCCTGGGCGTGTTCACCACGACCTGCAATGACTGCTGGGAACATCTGAGCTTCGGGAACATCCCCTGGAACTTCCCCTCGGATGAAGATGAAAGCGTGGGGATCTTCGTCCGGCCACTCTCGGGGAGCTATGTGCAACCTGCTCCGGTGCTATGGGGGGATGCCGCCGTTGACCATGAGCACATCTCCGTAGTCTTCGACTACTACGAGACCGAGCCGCGAAATGGCGATCGCGATCACATCGCCAACCCGGAGTATATGAGTGATTTCGGCCTCGGCGAGATCCTGCTCACGGTGACCGTTTCGCTGGACGAGATCGTCGCCGTGGAGCCCACGAGCTGGTCGGCGATCAAGAGCCTCTACTAGTAGCCGCCCGCGGCGATTTTCTTTGCCCGCCCCCAGCGGATCAATTAGACTTCACTCGCCACCCACCTGCCGCGACGGTCGGGAACGCTCACCTCGACCTGATGCGGTTGCATGATACCGGAGCTCGTCTCAGCCCTCGGAGAGGGCCGTCTCCTTGGTCGCCGGCATTCCCCGGCAGGCGGCCGTCATGCCCCCATGAGAAAAACGCGTCTCGTATAGAACTGCTCAACGCTCACTTGGAGGGTGACATGAAGCGATTCACCGTCATTGCCCTCGCGACGGCGTTGGTGCTGGTGATGGCCGCCTCCGCGATGGCTCGTCCGACCGGGCCCGCGGAGCGCATCTACCAGCGCCTGGGCTCGGAGGTCCTGCGCGATCAGGCCGCTCAGCCCAACGTCAGCGTCCGCGAGGACACGCTTTTCCTCTTTGCCGCTTCCGGAGATGGCTCCTTCGGCTCGCCGGGGACCGATGATCGCGGCTTTACCTTCGACTACAACGGCGACTGCGCCGCAGCCGGCTGGTATGGTCACGACAAGACGTCCCAGGAGGGCAACTGGTGGCATCTGGAGGACGCCCACATCGTCGATGGCCACGCCACCGACATGTCCGGCGCCGGCCAGCCCTGGACGCCCGGCGGCGGCCCGAACGACTACGCCTTCTGGTGCGGTCGTCAGGACGTCTGCGGCTGGGCCCACAGCGACGGCTACGGCAACAACTGGGACCAGTATCTCGTCATCGAGAGCGCCGACTTCGCCGACAGCCTGAATCTCAACTTCGTGATGAACGGCTACTACGAAGGCGACGTCTGGGATCACTTCCAGGTCTTCATCGACGTGGATGGAGTCAACGAAGAGATCTACGACAACCAGAACTCCGCCGAGGCCGTGCTGGTGCAGGTCAACTTGACCGTGCTGGCGACGGACTTCCCCGGCGGCACCTTCGGCGACCTGACGCTGCGCTTCTCGACGGACGGCGCCTGGTCTGACGAGGACGGCCTGTTCACGTCGGACATCGGCGCGGTCTGGATCGACAACGTCGAGCTGGTGCGCGACGACGTCACGATCTTCCAGTACGACTTCGAAGACGGCATCGCGCCGACGGAGTTCACGCCCACCGCGCCTCCCGGCGTGGGCGACTTCGCCGACCTGTACCAGGGCCTGTTCACCGAGGACATCTGCGTGACCAACGTGACCTGCGCCTGGGCCTTCTTCGACCTGAACACGACCAACCCGGAATACCCCATTCCCGTCACGATCTACGGCCCGCCCTACCTGGACAACGACGTCCGCAGCCCGGTGCTCGAGAGCGCGCACCCGGCCGGCGATCCCAGCGGGCAGTCGGTGGTCGTCTCCGCGGACACCCAGGTCTGGCTGACCTACTGGGTCTACTACGACCTGCCGCAGAACGCCCTGATCTATCAGAGCTGGGGCGTGGCGGCGCAGGTCGTGGGCAGCCCCTGCCTCGGCGTCTACAAGAACGACAACACCGTCTACTTCGGCGACGACAAGCAGTGGTTCGACACCCAGTGGAACGTCACGCAGTACGTGGCCGAGTCCGCCCAGGGCGGCACGGTCAACGGCATCGGCGTGGCGCTGAACGCCGTGGACATGTGCCCGTTCTGGTGCAACACGAACGGTGACGGCACCGGCCACACGCCGGCGCCCTACTTCGACGTGGTGCGCGTGATGCTCATCAACGCCTCGGCCGTGGCCTGGGACGTGAGCACGTTCGACCGCTTCCAGGACAACTTCCCCGAGGCGGGCACGGGCAAGGTGCGCATCGACAGCTGCAACGACGTGGGTCCCATCGCGGGCAGCACCGTGGTGATCGGCGACTCGACGATGGTCGAGCTCAACATGGACCTGCTCGGCGGCATCAAGACCACCTTCAACGGCGACGCCGGCGAAAACCGGCCGGAGTTCTACCTCTGGTTCCGCGTTCCCAGCGGACCGCACGCCGGCACGCCGGTGGCGGCCATGGCGGACCCGGACGGCAGCGACGGAATCTTCTCGCCCTGGACCGGCCTCCAGTCCTTCGCGGGCGAGTCGTGGGGTACGATGCAGGCCGACTCGGCCGTGACGCAGGGGAACATCACGCTGGGCAAGTACGCGTTCGACTTCGCGGACAACTACTTCGAGCCCGGCGACGTGATCGAGTTCTTCTATCGCGCCGAGGCCGTGGACGGGACCATTTCCACGCGGCCGGCCTGGGCGATGTCCACCGACCCGGCGCTGCGCAGCACCTACGTCGTGCGCTGTCTGCCCACCGCGGGCGCCAGCATGCTGTTCTGCGACGACGCCAACGGCGCCTACTTCTGGTGGGACGAAGCCTTCCGCTACAACGGATACACCGGCTACGACACCTACCTGACCCAGGCGCCGAGTTCGGGTCTGGAGAACGGCCTCGGCGGCCGCGCCGAGATCGGTGACCTCGACCAGTACGACGTGATCGTGTGGGACAGCGGCGGCGTGCCGAGCGGTGCCATCACCACGGCGGCCGACGACAAGACCCACGACGACGAGCTCCTGACCGACTTCATGGAGAACTCGACGCACGACACGTACCTGTGGGTGATGGGCGACCTCATCGCCAACGACCTGGGCAACGGCGAGCCGTTCCTGTCGGACGTGCTGGGCGCGAGCCTCCTGTCGGCCACCCAGTACTACGACGACTTCACCGGCAACCTGGTGCCCAAGACCGTGGCCACGCATCCGGCGCTGGAAGTCGGCGGCCTGACGCCCTACTTCTGGGTGGACGGCGGCTGCCCCAGCCTGGACAACTTCTCGGCCGTCGCGCCGAGCGGCAACCCGCTCAGCGTGGAGAGCCACGCGTGGGAGGATGACGGCGGCACCGCGATGGTGGCCGGCATCTTCAACCGCGACCCGGACGGCAACGGCCTGGCCACCAGCGCCGGCGGACACCTGAACCACGTGCTGTTCAATCCGTTCAGCTACGTGCGCGTCCGCGACGCCGGCTTCGGCCTGGGCAACAACTTCGACTACGCGCGGAGGATGGTGGGCGACGTGCTCTCCAACCTCTTCAGCTACCAGCCCAACACGTCGCCGGATGGTGTGGACACCGTGCCCGCCCACTCGGCGCTGCGGGGCAACTACCCGAACCCCTTCAATCCAACGACCACGATCAAGTTCGCCCTCGCGACGAACGAGCACGTGCACCTGAACGTCTACGACCTGAGCGGCCGTCTGGTCCGCACGCTCGTTGACGAGCCCATGGTGGCGGCGGATCACGAAGTCCTGTGGGATGGCAAGGACCAGGGCGGCAGCCGTGCGGCCAGCGGCGTGTACTTCTACAAGCTGACGGCCGGCGACTTCACCGCCACGGAGAAGATGGTGCTCCTGAAGTAGCGAGCTTGTGTCCTCTCGCGCCCCGCTTCGAAGGGGCGCGACCCGGACACAAGGCTCGCTAGCGGGCAGAGTGCTCGGCCAAAACGATCACTCGCTCGCGTGAAGAAGCAGAGGGGGAGCCGCGAGGCTCCCCCTTTTTCGCGGCGGGCGCCGGCGGGCGGATTCTTGATTCCCCAGTCTGGATAGGCTAGATTGGTGCCGCTTCGGGGCGGCCCGGCGGGGCGGTCCCGTCCACCGCTCCGGCCACCAACGAGGATCCCATGCCCGCACCCGACACGCAGCGCGTTCTCGTCACCGGCGCCCTCGGCCAGATCGGCAGCGAGCTCGTCCTGGCGCTTCGCGAGCGCCACGGGGCCGACAACGTCGTCGCCACGGACCTGCGTCCGCCCGAGGACAGCGGCGCCGGCCCGGCGTTCAGCCTGGACGTCACCGATCGCGCCGCGCTCGAGGCGGCCGTGACGCGCCACCGGATCGACACCGTCTACCACATGGCGGCGATCCTGTCGGCGGCGGGGGAGCGGCGGCCGGACGTGTGCTGGGACGTCAACGTGGGCGGGACGAAGAACGTGCTCGACGTGGGCGTGGCCGTGGGCCTGCGGCGGATCTTCGTGCCCAGCTCCATCGCGGCCTTCGGGCCGGAGGTGCCGCGGGACCGCACGCCCGACGAGACCGTGCTGAGGCCGCGGAGCGTCTACGGCATCACCAAGGTCGCCGGCGAGCTGCTGGTGGACTACTACGGCCGCCGCTACGACCTGGATTGCCGCGGCGTGCGCTACCCCGGGCTCATCAGCCACGCGACCGCGCCCGGCGGCGGCACCACGGACTACGCCGTGGCGATCTACTTCGAGGCGGTGCAGTCGGGGCGCTACGAGTGCTTCGTGCGCGAGGACACCTGCCTGCCCATGATGTACATGCCCGACGCCATCAAGGCCACGCTGCAGATCATGGCGGCGCCGCGAGAGCGCCTGACCCGCCGCGGCGACTACAACCTGGGCGCCATGAGCTTCACCGTGGGCGAGCAGGCCGCGAGCATCCGCGAGCTCGTCCCCGACTTCACGGTGAGCTACGTGCCGGACTACCGCCAGGCCATCGCCGAGAGCTGGCCCCGCAGCGTGGACGACCGCGCGGCCCGCGCGGACTGGGACTGGACGCCGGACTTCGACCTGGATGCCATGACCCGCGACATGATCGCCGCCCTGCGCCGCAAGCAGGCCGCGGGCGCGCTGGAGGGCTGATTCCCCAAGGAGACGTCATGTTCGATTCCGTGCGCGACGAGCTGAGGGCCACCCTCGGCGAGATCGAGGCCGCCGGCCTCTACAAGCGCGAGCGCATCATCGTGAGCGACCAGAAGGCCCAGATCCGCCTGGACAGCGGCGCCGAGGTGCTGAACTTCTGCGCCAACAACTACCTGGGCCTGGCCAACGACCCCGCGATCATCCAGGCGGCCAAGGACGGCATGGACAGCCACGGCTTCGGCCTCTCGTCCGTGCGCTTCATCTGCGGCACGCAGGACATCCACCGGCAGCTCGAGCGCGCCGTGGCCGAGTTCTTCGGCACCGACGACACGATCCTCTACACGTCCTGCTTCGACGCCAACGGCGGCCTGTTCGAAGTGCTGCTGGGCGAGGAGGACGCGGTGATCAGCGACGCGCTGAACCACGCGTCCATCATCGACGGGATCCGCCTCTGCAAGGCCCAGCGCTACCGCTACGCGAACAACGACCTGGGCGAGCTGCGCACGCGGCTCGAGGAGGCCCGCGGCGCGGGCGCGCGCCGGATCCTGGTGGCCACCGACGGGGTGTTCTCCATGGACGGGATCGTCGCCCAGATCGACAAGGTCTGTGACCTGGCCGAGGAGTTCGGGGCGATGGTCATGGTGGACGACTCCCACGCCACCGGCTTCTTCGGCCCCACGGGCCGCGGCAGCGTGGAGCACTGCGGCGCCCTGGGCCGGGTGGACGTGATCACCTCGACCCTGGGCAAGGCCATGGGCGGGGCGTCCGGGGGCTTCACCACCGGCCGCCAGGAGATCGTGGACCTGCTGCGGCAGCGGAGCCGGCCCTATCTCTTCAGCAACACCGTCGCCCCGGCCATCGTGGCGGCGGCCCTCCGCACCCTGGAACTGATCTCGGGGAGCACGGCCCTCAGGGACAAGGTCGAGGCCAACACCAAGTATTTCCGCAAGATGATGACCGCCGCCGGCTTCGCCATCGTCCCCGGGGAGCACCCCATCGTGCCCATCATGCTGGGGGACGCCCGTCTGAGCCAGGACTTCGCCGAGGCCATGCTGAAGCGGGGGATCTACGTCATCGGGTTCTTCTACCCGGTGGTGCCCCAGGGCAAGGCCCGGATCCGGGTTCAGATCTCGGCCGCCCACGAGCGGGAGCACCTGGATCGGGCCATCGCGGCGTTCACGGCGGTGGGCCGGGAGCTGGGCGTCATCCGCTAGCCACGAACCTTTCTCGAATCTTCACCATCCCGGACTTGTGGCTCCAGGATTGTTGGTGTTATGCTCTGGCGTTCCACAAGGCGGCTGCCCGGAGGGCGGCCCGTGGACCATACGCGTATGCCAGTTCAGATCAACCTTGCACTGCACCCCAGGGGGAACAGTCTGATGAAGAAACTGCTTCTGCTCGCCGCAATCATGATGCTGGCGGTCGCCGCCAACGCCGCGACGTACACCTACGGCTGGGAAGACGGCACGAGCACCGTGCTGAGCGGGTTCGACCTCTACGAGGCCACCAACGTGAGCGACGTCGTCTACGACGGCAACTACGCCCTCAAGTTCGCCGATGCCACGGTGGATGGCGCGGGCACGCCGCAGGGCTACGTCTGCTGGGTTCGCGGCCTGTTGGACGGCGACGTCGTCTCGGCTTCGATCGCGCGCTACGACGACACTCCCGACGCGAGCCCGAGCGGCCGCATCTGGGGCCACTGGAACGACGATCCGCTCGATGTCGACGGCTACGCCGGCAGCGCGAGCGGCAACAGCGACTACGGTCTCGGTCTGGGCTGGGACATCACCAGCTTCGACTGGACCGTGAGCGGTGGCCACACCGGGCTCGTCATCGAGGTGCGCATCTACTCGAACCCGGGCGACACCGTCTGGTACGACAACCTCGAAGTGATCGTCCCGGATCGCGACGGCGTCGAGGTGGAGTTCCCCGGCGGCTACGTCCCGGTCGAGGGCTCGACGATGAGCAGCATCAAGGCGCTCTACTAGTCTAAATCGCAAGACCCGTTACGCTTCAGGTCCCCACCTGCGCAAGCGGGTGGGGACCCTTTTTTCTGCGGCCCGGCGGCCGCGGCCAGGAGACCAGCATGTGGTGGGACCGCGACGACAGCGATCTCGACGAGCAGGGACGTCTGCCCACCTGGGAGATGTTCCGGCGCATCCATCCCTACGTGCGCCCGCACCTGACGGCCTTCTTCCTCGCCTTCGGGCTGGGGCTCGTCAGCGTGGCGCTGCACCTGGGGCAGCCACTGGTACTGCGTCACATCATCGACGTGGACGTCCCCGGCGGCGACCTCGGCGGCCTCTTCCGCTCGGCCCTGACCTACCTCGGCCTGATGGTGGGCATGGGCCTGGCCACGGTGGTCTCGAGCATCCTGCTGGGCAAGGCCGGCGTGATGGCCGTGAACGCCATCAAGCGCTCGCTCTTCGGGCACTTCTTCCGCCTGGGCGTGCTCTGGCTGGAGCGGCTGCCCGTGGGCACGCTGGTGAGCCGCATCGAGTCGGACAGCCAGCGGCTCGTCGCGCTCACCAGCACGATGATGATGCAGATCCTGCACGCCGTGGGCACCCTGGTGGGAGCGCTGGTGGTGCTGGCGAAGCTCGACATGCGCCTCTTCGGCGTGGCGGCCGTGGTGATCCCCGTGATGCTCGCGGGCACCTTCCTCATCTTCCGCGTCATGCGCCCGCGCTTCCGCAAGGAGCGCGCGCTCTACGCCCGGTTGGTGGGCCTGCTCGCCGAGACGCTCCCCGCCGCCCGCTACCTGCAGGCCGTGGGCCGCAGCAACTGGGCGCGCGGGCGCATCGAGGCGGAGAATCGCCGCTACAACCGCTTCTCCGTGAAGCTCTTCTTCATGGAGTACGGCCTTTTCCACGGCCTCGGCTTCCTGGAAGTCGTGATGACGGTGAGCGCCCTCTGGCTCGGCTCGGGCTGGGTGCGCGCGGAGACGATCAGCGTCGGCACGCTGGTGGCCTTCGCGCAGCTCATCGCCCAGATCTACTGGCCGATCATCGCGCTGTCCGAGCAGCTCGCCGAGATCCAGCGGGCGGGCGGGGCGGCCGATCGCATCTTCCAGATCCTGGACACGGAGCCCGAGGTGGCGGCGCCGGCGGATCCGGTGGCGGTGCCCGCGCGCCCGGCCACGATTCGCTTCGAGGACGTCAGCTTCGCCTACGAGGCCGGCAACCCCGTGCTCGAGAAGGTGAGCTTCACGCTGGGCGCGGGCGAGACCGTGGCGCTGGTGGGGCCGACCGGCGGGGGCAAGAGCACCCTGGTGGGGCTGCTCTGCCGCTTCATGGACCCCACGGCGGGGCGGATCACGCTGGACGGCAACGACCTCCGCGACTTCGACCCCCGCGAGCTGCGCCGCCGCTTCGGGCTGGTGCTGCAGGATCTCTACCTGTTCCCGGCGAGCGTGGCCGACAACCTGCGCGCCTTCCGTCCCGAGGTGGACGACGCGCAGGTGCAGCAGGCGGCGCGCACGGCGGGCCTGCACGAGGTCATCGCCCGGCGGCCGCAGGGCTACGCGTCGCCGCTGGAGAGCCGGGGGCGGGATCTGTCCTACGGCCAGCGGCAACTGATGGCCTTCGCGCGGGCGCTGGCGGTGGATCCGCCGGTGCTGGTGCTGGACGAGGCCACGAGCAGCGTCGATCCCGGCACCGAGCGGCGGATCCAGGCGACGCTCGAGCGCCTCACCGAGGGGAGGACGACCCTGGTGGTGGCGCATCGCCTGTCCACCGTGCGGCGGGCGGACAGGATCCTGGTGATCGACGGCGGGATCGTCGAGAGCGGCAGTCACGACGAACTCATGGCGCGCGGCGGACGCTACGCGGAGCTGGTGGCCCTGCAGATGGAGGAGGTGCGCGGTGCTGAAAAGAGTGCTTAGCTGGTTCGCGCCACACTGGCGCCGCGTGCGCGGGGGGCTGACGGTGGTCTTCGCCCTGACCGTGCTGGGCATCGCCACGCGCACGCTCTACCCGCTGATCTTCAAGTTCATCATCGACTCGCTCGTGCAGACGGACTCGGCCGGTACGGTAGACGTGACCAGCGCGCGCAACTGGGTGCTCGTCCTGCTCGCCATGGGCTTCCTGCGCAGCCTGACGCAGGCCTTCCTGCCGTCGAGCCGCGCCTGGATGAACCTGGCCATCGCCATGAGCATCCGCCTCGAGCTGTTGCGCCGGATCCTGGCCAAGCGCCACGACTTCTTCCAGCGCTTCCAGCCGGGCGATCTGGTGGCGCGCATGACCGACGACATCGACCAGGGCGACAAGCTCGGCTGGTACGCCTGCTCGGGCGTGTTCCGTCCCATCGAGGCAGGGCTGACGCTGGCCTTCAGCCTGGCGGTGATGTTCGGACTGCACTGGCAGCTCACCCTGGCGTCGACCTTGCCGCTACCGCTCATCGTGTGGCTGCTCAGCAAGACCGAGTCGCTGCAGCACCGCCGCTACAACGAGCGGCAGCAGGCCACGAGCCGCACGGTGGAGACGCTGGAGGCGGGCTTCTCCGGCTCGCGCATCGTGCTGGGCTTCGCCATGGAGGACGCCCAGGAGCAGCTCTTCGACACGGTGCTCAAGGAGCGCGAGCGCACGGAGAAGCGCGTGGTCTCGTTGCAGGCGCTGCTCGAGGGCTTCTTCTCGATCATGAACCAGGTGGGCCTCGTGGTGGTGCTCTTTCTCGGCGGCTGGTTCGTGCTGCGCGATCCGCACTTCACGCTGGGCGACTTCTACGCCTTCGTGGCCTACCTGTCGGGACTGAGCATGCCGCTGTGGACCATCAGCTGGTTCTTCGTGAGCACCAGCGTGACGCACACGTCGGTGAAGCGCATGCAGGAACTCGAGGCCGCGGAGGAGCGCCAGCCCGGCCGCGAGGACCTGCCCGAGCGTCACCCCGCGCTCGTCATGGAGCGCCTGCGCTTCGCCCACCGCGACGCGGAGGGCACGGCCGTGCCGGTGCTGAAGGACGTCACCGTGAACGTGCGCCCGGGCGAGACCGTGGCGCTGGTGGGACCGGTGGGTTGCGGCAAGTCCACCTTGCTCGAGTGCGCGACGGGGCTGCTCACGCCCGACGAGGGCGAGGTGCGCCTGGGCTCCCTGCCGTTGGCCGCGCTCGCGGACGACGTGCGCGCGCGCCACGTGGCCTACGCGCCCCAGGAGCCGCAGCTCTTCGCGGGCACCGTGGGCATGAACGTCAGCCTGGACCGCGAGGACGTCAGCGGCGACGCCGTGCTGCGCTCGCTGCGCACGGCCCGCCTGACGCGCGAAGTGCCGGTGGACAAGGAGGTGTCGCAGGGGGGCAAGGGGCTCTCGGGCGGTCAGCAGCAGCGCGTGGCCATCGCGCGGGCGCTGGCGGGATCGCCGTCGGTGCTGGTGCTGGACGACGTCACCAGCGCGCTCGACGCCCGCACCGAGCGGCAGTTCTGGAATCACGTGCGCAGCCAGCTGCCGGACGCGGGCATCCTGGTGTCGACGCACCGCGAGGCCACGGCCCAGCGCGCGGACCGGGTGCTGTGGCTGCAGGACGGCGTGGTGCACCGCACGGGCACCCACGCCGCCCTGCTGGCCGAGCACGAGGACTACCAGCGGCTTTTCGCCACGGAGTAGCCGCGGCTACTCCGTGAAGATGCGCACGTTGTCGTCGCCGTCCTGGACGTCCACGGTCAGCTCGCGCAGGGCGTCGATGAGCTCGTCGGCCTCCAGGCCGCTGAAGCTCTCCAGGTCGATGCCCTTGGCCTCGAGCTTGGCCTTGGCGTCCCGGGGCAGCATGGCGCCCAGCTTGATCCCCGTGCGCACGAGCTTGAGCGGCACGCGGATGTTCACGGTCTCGCCACCGCGGCCGTCCACCTGTACACGCAGGTAGCGGGGGAGGGGGCGCGGGGCGTCGTCGTCCTCGGTGCCGGGCGGCGCGGTGTCGGGGCCGGCAATGGCGCTGGCCGTGGCATCGCGGTCGCCGTGGCGGTGCTGGTGCAGGTGTCGCCGCCAGTGTCGGCCGCGACCTTCGCCGCGTCCCGCGCCGCCGCCATCGAGCCGCTCGAGCAGCCGCTCGGCCTCGTCGGCGGTGATCTTGCCGGCCGCCAGCATCTCCAGGACCTTCTTGCGTTCTTCGGACATGGTTCGCCTCCTTCGTGGGCGTCAGATGAGTTGCAGGCGCACGGGGTCCCCGTGGCCGCGCACGTCGGGTTTCGGGACGAGCAGGCTGGGGGGCATCAGACGTCCTCCTCGCTGGCGAGCCGCTTCAAGGCTTCGTCCACGCTGATCTCACCGCGTTCGAGCCGCTCCAGGGTGTCCATCTCGGGGCGGGGCACCTGGTAGTGACGGTCCAGCTTGGCCGCGAGAGCGTTGAGACGGTTCTTCACCGTGGGGTAGCTGATGCCGAACAGCGCCTCCATGCGCTTGATGGAGCCGTGATGGCGCAGGAAGGCCACCAGGAAGACCTGCTCCTCCAGGGACAGTCTGGCCAGCTCGGAGACCTCGAACTGGCCATCCAGGTTCAGATCGCAGTCGCTGCAGTGAACCCGCGTGATGCTCATCGGGCGCCCGCAGCCGGGGCAGGTGGCCTTGCCAATGTCCATGTCTACCTCCTTCTCGATGAGGATTGTAGAGCAATGACTTAAGAAAATCAAGCCCTATGTTGAAAATTATGAGCAGCGGGGATGCCAGGGTTCGATGCCCCCAAAGCGGCTGAGAATTGTCGGAATTCATCCGCTTTGCCTTGGCCCCGGCGTTGCTCTATGCTCTTCGCAGCGCGCCGCTGGCCCTGCCGGCGGCGTTCACCGTCAACGCGAGGTCGCCACCCATGGATGAACGTCGACCTTCCTCCACCCTCGCCGGACTCGAGCGCCTCGGGCTCAACGCCCTGGCGCGCTGGAAGCACCGGCGACGCCCGCTGATCCTGCGCTACGCGGGCTTCCGGCCGAACGACGGACCGTCGAGCCCGGGGGATGCACGCCTGCCCATCGCCGCGCTGCGCGCGCAGCTCGGCCACCTCAAGGCCAAGGGCTACCGCTTCGTGAGCCTGGACGAGCTGCTCAAGGGGCTGTCCCACGTCCGCGGCTCGGCGCGGCTCGTCACGCTGAGCTTCGACGGCGGCCTGAGAAGCGCCATCGAGCTGGCCTATCCGCTGCTGCGGGAGTTCGGCGCGCGGGGGACGCTCTACGTCTCGCCGGCGCTGGTGGAGGCGGGCGTGACGGCGGGCGGCGAAGCTGCCGCCGGCTGGGACGACCTGCGCGGCCTCGACCCGGCCGTCCTGCTGGTGGGCAACCAGGGGCGCAATCCCCTCGACTGCGAGGAGCCCACCAGCGACGCCGTCTTCGAGCGCGCGGTCTGGCAGGCGGGGCTGGACATCGAGGAGAAGCTCGGCTATCCGGTGCGGCACTTCTGCTGCCCCGCGCCCGACGAGCGCCTGCTGCCGCAGCGCATCCCCGAACGGCTGGTGGAGTACGGCTACCGCTCCGCGGTGACGAGCCACCCCGGCTTCGCGAACGACGGCCTCGACGCCTTCCATCTGCACCGCTTCGCGGCGGACGCGGACTTCGCCCTGTTCAAGGCCGCCACCAGCGGCGCGCTGGGCTGGCTGCAGCGCCTGGGTCTGTGGCGGGACGCCGCACCTACGCCGGCAGTGCCCGCGCCGGGTCGCACGCGCGCCGCCGCGGCGGGGCGGCAGGGTCGGTCGGGCCGCTAGTTGAGCTGCAGCGTGACGGGCAGGTCCGTCGCCTGATCCTCGACGCGGATCAGCAGGCGCGCCTGGGTGTCGCCCAGCGAGGCCTGGATCCACAGCGAGTCGGGGATGGTGGCGGTGCCGCCTCCGTGGAGATCCACCTCCAGCCCAAGCGGCAGCGAGCTGTAAGGAATGAAGAAGCGGCCCTGGTCGTCAGTGGTCGTGGCCGGCCCGAGGCAGGACTCGTAGTCCAGGCCAGTTCGGTTCAGGAAGAAGTAGCCCCGTTCCTCCTCGTGGACCGCCCCGCTCTGCCGGATTCTCAGCTTGTAGAAGTACACGCCGTTGGGCACGAGTGCCCCGCCGTCGTCCACGAGCTGCCACGTGACCCCGTGGGACCCCGCTGGCAACAGCACGTTCTGAAGCAGAGAGCGGACGGTCCTCCGATCGTGATCCAGGATCTGGAAGGTCACCCCGCTGGGCTCGGGCAGCGTGAACGTGATCCCCACCGCCGCCGGACCGTCACAGTCCCAGTCACCGGATTCATCGGGCGGCCAGTCCCCCCAGTATTCCGGGCGGAGACCGTAGATCAGACCAATCGGGGTCCGCGGAGCCGGGCTGCCGTCGGCGCCCAGCACCGTACCCACGATGGAGGGGGAATGCGTCGGCGGCGCGGCGGGATCGAAGATGCACGCCGTGGCGGACACGATTGCCAAGGGCAGCAGCCAGCGCGCGGCCGATTTCACTGTCATCGTCATCCTCCCCTCCTTGCCCTTCAAGCCTAAAACAAATCGGGAGCCGCGGCAAGCGGCCCCCGAAGGCGTCCCGGTCCGAAGCGGCTACTCGTCCGGCTGCAGGAAGGGGTAGCGGTAGTCCGTGGGCGGGATGAAGTTCTCCTTCACCGTCCGCGGGCTGACCCAGCGCAGCAGGTTGAGGTGGCTGCCGGCCTTGTCGTTGGTGCCGCTGGCCCGCGCGCCGCCGAAGGGCTGCTGGCCCACCACGGCGCCCGTGGGCTTGTCGTTGATGTAGAAGTTCCCCGCCGCGTTCACCAGCGCCTCGCGCGCCTCGATCACGGCCTCGCGGTCGCGGGCGAAGACCGCGCCGGTGAGGGCGTAGGGGCTGGTGGCGTCCACCAGCGCGAGGGTCTGCGCCCACTTGCGGGTCTCGTAGACGTGGATCGTCAGCACGGGGCCGAAGATCTCCTCTTCCATCAGCTTGAAGTGGGGGTCGTCGGTCACCACGACCGTGGGCTCGATGAAGAAGCCCTTGCTGTCGTCGTAGCCGCCGCCCGCGATGATCTCCGCGCGCTTGCTCTTCTTGGCGTAGTCGATGTAGCCGGTGATGTCCTTGAACGCGCCCCGGTCGATCACGGCATTCGAGAAGTTCGTGAAGTCGGCCGGATCGCCCTGCTTCATGTCCTTGAGCATGGCCAGCATGCTGCGCTTCACCTTGGGCCAGAGATTCTTGGGGACGTAGGCGCGGCTCGCGGCCGAGCACTTCTGCCCCTGGTACTCGAATGCGCCGCGCACCAGGGCCACGGCCAGCGCCTCGGGATCGGCGCTCGCGTGGGCCACGACGAAGTCCTTGCCGCCGGTCTCGCCGACGATCCGCGGGTAGCTCTTGTAGCCCGCGATGTTGTCGCCCACCGTCTTCCACATGCCCTGGAAGACGCCCGTCGAACCGGTAAAGTGGATGCCCGCGAGTTCGCGGTGCGACATGATCATGGGGCCCACCACGCTGCCGGGACCGGGCACGAAGTTGATCACCCCGGCCGGCACGCCCGCTTCCTCGAAGAGCTTCATCAGGAACCAGCCGCTGTAGACGCTGCTGGACGCCGGCTTCCACAGGACCACGTTGCCCATCATGGCCGGCGCGCTGGGCAGGTTGCCGGCGATGCTGGTGAAGTTGAAGGGCGTCACCGCGAAGACGAAACCCTCCAGCGGCCGCTGCTCGAGCTGGTTCCAGCTGCCCTTGGGGCTGTGGGGGGGCTGCTCGGCGTAGATCGACTCCATGTACTTCACGTTGAAGTTGAAGAAGTCGATCAGCTCGCAGGCCGCGTCGATCTCGGCCTGGAAGGCGTTCTTGCTCTGGCCGAGCATGGTGGACGCGTTGAGGGTGGAGCGCCAGCTCGTGGCGAGCAGGTCCGCCGCCCGCTTGAAGATGGCGGCGCGATCCTGCCAGGGCATCCGCGCCCAGGTCTTGCGGGCTTCGAGCGCCGCGTCGATGGCCGCGGCCACCTCGGCCTTGCCGGCCTGGTGGTAGCGGGCCAGCACGTGGCCGTGGTCGTGGGGCATCACGCAGGTGGCCAGCTTGCCGGTCTTGACGGCCTTGCCGCCGATCACCAGCGGGATCTCGATCTCCTTGCCGGCCAGTTCGGCCAGCTTCGCCTGCAGCGCGCGGCGCTCGGGGCTGCCGGGGCGGTACTCGAGGACGGGTTCGTTGACGGGAGCGGGGAGCCTGAAGATTCCGTGCGCCATCGCGTCTCCTTGCCTGGCGGAGGCCGGGCGCCCAGCGGGAGGACCCACACTCTCCGGGACGTCGCGGCCGGCCGGCCCGCCTCGCGGCCCGGCACCTTCCGCTAGTATGCGAAATCCCCGGGGCTTTGCAATCCCCGGGGACCCGCCGTGCCGCTGCCTGGATCAGTACAGCGACTTCACGGCGCCCCAGCTCCGCGACTCGGTCGCCGTGGTCTCGCAGCCCACGTCGTAGGCGCCGATCAGCAGATCGCAGGCGTTGCCCGCCGGGGCGCAGGGCGAGTCCGTCCGCAGGCCGTAGTCGCCCTGGTCCGGCGCGCAGAAGAGCGGATCGGCCGAGAGGTTGCCGTTTTCCGTGGGGCCGCCGTAGCCGCAGTCGTGCCAGTCGCCGCCGGCGTTGTTCCAGAGGTCCGAGCAGGTGATGACGAAGCTGTTGGGCAGGCCCGCGACGCAGCCGAAGGCGAGGCCGGGGCCGCCCACGACGATGCACGCGTCCATCACCACGGTCGCCCCCAGCCGCGACGAGACCGCCGCGCCGTCCACGGAGCCGCAGCCGTCGAAGGTGCACTGGTTGATCAGGAACTCGCCGTCGGCCTCCGCCGACACCGCGCCGTAGAAGCCGTAGCAGTCCACGAAGAGACAGTGATCGATGAGGCGATCCGCCTGCCCCTCCTGGCTGAAGATCGCGTTCCGCGCGCCGACGAAGACGCAGTTCTGGATGAAGGGCCAGGCGAAGCGCAGGTCGACGCAAACCGTGCCGCCCTCGAAGCGGCTGTTCGTCAGCCAGAACTGCCCGGTGTTGCGCGCGTCGATGCCGATGGCGTTGTCCTCGAAGGTGCAGCCGTCCACCTCCAGGCGCGTCTCGGGGAAGGGATTGACCGGCGTGGGCGTCCGAATGGCCACGGGGTTGCCCACGAAGCGCAGGTTTTCGAAGCGGAAGCGGTCGAGGTTCTGCGGCGCGGTGACGTCGAAGTAGGCATCCGTGCTGCCGGTCAGCACGACGTCGCCGACGCCGCGAAAGGTCAGTCCGCCCGGGAGCAGCGCGTGCGGCGCGGCGACGGCGTAGGTGCCGGCGGCGATGACGATCTCGTCGCCCGGGCTCGCGGCGTCGATGGCCGCCTGGATGCTGGGGTGGTCGGCGGGGACGTGGATCGTGTCCGCCGAGGCCGTCGCGGCCGCGAGGACGCAGACCACGAGGGAAAGAGCCTTGAGCATGGTCCCCCCTTGGGTGCTTCGAGTCGCGCGAGTCCAGGTAGTTTAGGGGGCCGGGGAGGGCAAATCCAGGCGGACGTCGCGGCGCCCGCGTCACCGCCCCTCGCTGCGCAGCACCTCGCCCTCCGCGTGGTCGCCGCCGCCGCCGGAGCAGCCCACGTCCAGCGCGCCGATCAGCTCGCCGCAGGGATTGCCAGCGGGCGCGCAGGGGGAGTCGGCGGCGGGGGCGAAGTTGCCCTCGCGCAGCCCGCAGAAGCCCGGATCCGCCGACAGGTTGCCGCCCTGGCCGGCCTGCGCCGCCACGAGTCCCGCCCAGTCGCCGCCGGCGTTGCCGTAGACGTCGCAGCAGAGCAGCATCGCCGCGCCCTCGCGCTCGCCCTCCAGCGCGGCGGCGCCGGAGAAGCAGAGGATGCTCGTCTCGATGAAGGCGCTGCCCAGCTCGCCGCGGAGGCTGATGCCCCCGCTCTCGCGCTCGCCAGGCAGCCCGAAGAAGGTGCACTGCCGGGCCGACAGGAAGCCGTCGTCCACCCGTGCCCAGCCGCCCTTGGCGGCGCTGCCGTCCACCAGCAGGCAGAAGGTCAGCTCCGCGTGGCCCCCTGGGGCGAGATAGAGCGCGCCGCCGGCGCGGGCCTCGTCGCCGATCAGGGTGCAGCCGGTGAGCTCGATCGCGGCGTCGGCGAGGAAGAGTCCGCCGCCGCGCGCGCCCGCGCGATTGCTGTCGAAGACACAGCCCTCGAGGCCCAGGCTGCCGCGCAACGCGTAGAGCCCGCCGCCGTCCGCCTCCGCGCCGTTTTCGCGAAAGCTGCAGTTCACGAGGCGCAGCAGGCTGCTCGCCTGATAGACGCCACCGCCCTCCCAGGCCATGCCGCCCACGAAGTCGATGTTCTCGATGGCGCTGCCCGTGGCGCCGGGCGTCGCGAGCAGGATGCGATCGGCGTAGCCCCCGTGCAGGATCACCTTGCCGCTGGGCTCGCCGATGAGCGTGAGCAGGCGGTCCATCACGTAGAGAGTGGGGCCGAGGCGAGTCTGCACCGGGTCGTCGGTGTAGGTGCCGGGGGCGAGGCGCAGGGTGTCGCCGTCCACGGCCACGGCCATGGCCAGTTGCAGACTTTCGATGTCGGCGGGGACGCGCAAGCTGCGCGCGGCGGCGGGAGCCGCCAGCAGGGCGAGCACGGGAACCAGCAGAAGCCGGAATCGACGGTGGCGCGGCATGCGATCTCCCCGGATTCCGACACGACCTGCCACCATCATAGCATGAACGCGGGGGACGGCGCACCCCGCGCGCTTCAAGCGTCCTCGCTCAAGCGCCGATGGAGCGCCAGCGCGCGCTCGGCGCTGTCGCAGCCCACGAGGCGCAGGCGGCCGTCGGGGAAGACGACGACGTCCAGGCCGTCGATCCGCGCGCGCAGGTAGTCCGGACCCGGCGCCGGCGCATCCAGACGGCGCGCCAGCGCCGCCAGATCGGGGGCGGGGGTGCCGGGCGGGGGCGTCACCTGGAGGGTGCGGGAGCAGAGCATGGCCACGCGGGGCCGATCGCGCGGGGCATCGAGCAGGGGAGTGTCGCCGTGGACGCAGACCGGGCAGTCCCGCCGCGGCCGCGCCGCGCGCACCCGGCCCAGCTGCCCGCGCCAGAGATCCACGGTCCAGAGTTCGCGGCGGAGCGCGTCCGTGCGGCCGCCCAGCAGCTTGAGGGCCTCGGTCAGGCTCAGGGCCGCGGCCTGCAGCACCGCGGCCTGCAGGACGCCCAGCACGTCGCAGCGCTCCTCGCTCTCGGGCGCCGGCGGCGCGGGATAGAGGCAGGCGAGGCAGGCCGTCTCGCCGGGCACGATGGGCAGGCTCACGGCCGTGGCACCGATGGCGCCGCTGTAGATCCAGGGGATGGACGCGCGGCAGGCCAGCTCGTTGATCAGCGCGCGCGTGGCGAAGCTGTCCGTCCCGTCCACGATGAGCGCCGCGCCCGGGGCGAGCGCCTCGAGCAGGGTGGGCGTGGCCTCGGCCACGTGGGCGTCCACCGCGAGCGCGGGGACGATCGCGGCCAGGCGCTCGGCGGCGGCGCGGGACTTGGGGCGGCCGACGTCGCCGCGCGCGTAGAGGCACTGCCGGCCCAGGTTGCCGGCGTCCACCAGGTCGCGGTCCACGAGCGTGAGCGCGCCCACGCCGGCGCGGGCGAGGCCCTCGGCCATGGCGCTGCCCGTGGCGCCCACGCCCACGACGAGCACGCGCGCGCGCGCCAGACGCGCCTGGGCCTCCGCCCCGAAGGGCGCGAAGAGCTGCTGGCGTTCGGTGAAGTCCTGGGTCACGGCGCGCTCCTGGCTGGCCGCGAGCATAGCGGAGCGCGGCGTGCGTCGCCAGGGTCACGCGAAACGGCGCGCCGCTCCCCCCGGCGGGGATGCGGCGCGCCTTCGCTTCGCTGAGTGGTGGCGGCGCTACTTCATCAAGACCAGTCGACGGCTCTCGCGGCCCCCCGCGTGGACGAGCTGCGCCAGGTAGACGCCGCTGCCGACGGGCTGCCCCGAGTCGTCGCGGCCGTCCCAGACCAGCGCGTGATCGCCGGCGCCCAGCGGCCCGTCGTGCAGGGTGCGCAGGCGACGGCCGGTGACGTCCACAATGGCCAGGCGGACGTCACCGGCGTCGGCGAGCTGGACGGGGATGGTCGTCGTCGGGTTGAAGGGGTTCGGGAAGTTCTGGCCGAGACGCGGCGCGACGGGCGCGGCGTCCACGGCCGTGTTGCCGAGCTCGGTGAGCGCCACCTTGGCGGCCTGCTGCACTTCCTTCGTGACGCTGGTCTCCTGCACGAAGCAGACGATGTCGCAGAACTCCGGCCGGTACTCATGGGGAGGGTCGCCGGTGGGCAGCACGAAGCTGGCGTAGGCCGTCGCCGTCTGCGGGAACTCGCCGCTGAAGGTGACCGGCGTGCCGTTGAAGTCGGGGAAGGCATCGCGGAAGGTGTACTCGTGCCAGTCGATGCCGTTGGTCCCCTCGTAGTAGACCTGGCTCTCCGTGAGCACGATGAACAGCGCATAGCTGCCCGGCAGCGCGCTGGTGGTGCTGGCCGTCGCCTGGATCAGCACCTGCCGCGTGCCGGGATCCCAGCTGCCGGTGATGTCGATGCTCAGATCCGTGGGCTGGGCCAGGCGGTTGTTGAGCGCGGTGACGTAGCCGGCGTAGCTCGTGGCCGAGTTGGCGCCGTCCGCCTTGATGCGCGGAACGCTGGGCACGGGGTACCAGTTGATGCGCCCCTCGTTGTCCTCCACGTTGTGATAGTAGAAGGGGTCGATGGGATACGGGAAATCCGTGTGCCACAGGATCGCCGCGGTGTTGTCCGGGTGATCAGCGATGAACTGCAGGAAGATCGGCTCCGCCGATCCGCAGGCGCTTCAGCCGGTGTTCGTGAACTTCTCGAAGAGCACGGTGCGCTCGACGGCGCCGGCCGGCAGCGCCGAGGCGAGCAGAGCGAGGCCGAGCGCGAGGGTCAGTCGCGAATTGCGCATGGACGGACCTCCAGTCCGGGGTGGCAGCAGTGACAGATGCTCGCGGGTACGGTTCCGATGCCGCGGCGTGACCTGCCGATTCGTGGAATCGGCGAGAACCGCCCAGCGGGGTTTCCGATCCCCTGCTCCCGATAGCCGGGAATCCCCGGACCCGGGGTTGACGCCGCCCGCGCCCGGCGGCAGCTTGGTGTCTACCCCCAACCCGCAAGGACTTCCGCCATGTCCAGACTCCCGCTCCACCTCGCGCTCCTGCTCCTTTTCGTCCCCGCCGCGGCCCTGGCGACGAACGTGGGTCCCGGCGACGTGAGCGGCACCTGGACCGCCGCGAACAGCCCCTACGTCGTCCAGGGACAGATCACCGTGCCGGCGGGGCAGACGCTGACCATCGACCCCGGCGTGGACGTGCTCTTCGCCGGCGGCTTCGCGCTGCGCGTGGAGGGCGTGATCCAGGCCGTGGGCACGGCGGTGGACTCCATCCGCTTCCTGCCCGAGACCGCCGGCAACACCTGGGCGCACATCGAACTGCCCAGCGGCGCCGGGGACGGCTCCACCTTCGGCTACTGCGTCTTCCGCAATGGCGACGCCTCGGCCAACACGGATCCCCTGAGCCCCAATGGCGGCGCGCTGTGCATCGCCCAGGGCGTGAGCGCCACGGTGTCGCAGTGCACGGTGGAGTGGTGCGAGGGCGACAACGGTGGCGGCATCTGGGCGAGCGACCAGGTCGCCATCGCCGACTGCGTGATTCGCCACTGCCAGTGCAACGGGACCAACGCCAAGGGCGGGGGAGTGTGCTTCTACTACGGCGGCGATCTCTCGGGCTGCACCGTCAGCGACAACTACTCGAACTTCTCGGGCGGGGGCGTCAGCTGCGAGTACTGCCAGGGTGAACTGGTCGACTCCGAAGTGACGAACAACGTCGCGCGCGTCCACGGCGGCGGCTTCGACATCCAGTACGCGAACGGAAGCTCGGCGGTGCGCAACTGCCTCATCGCCGGCAATACCAGCGTGATCGACGGCGGCGACGGCGGCGGGATCTTCTACTGGTATGGCGCGGGCGACGAGATCACCGGCAACACGATCGTCGACAACACGGCGACCTCGGGCGCGGGCATCACCTACGGCTACGCGACCCTCACGATCGAGCAGAACATCATCGCCGCCAACAACGGTCCGGCCTCGTGGCGCGTCTACGGTACCGAGACGGTGAGCTACACCCGCAACTGCGTCTGGGCGAACGAGGACGACACCCTGGACGGCGACCTCAGCGAGACGCTCTACGTGGATCCCCTCTTCTGCGACGCCGGCGCGGGCGACTACACGCTTTGCGCGGACAGCGCCTGCCTGCCGCTCATCATCGGCGCGCTGGGCCAGGGCTGCGACGCCTGCCTGACGGCCACCGAGGACGCGAGCTGGGGCCGAGTGAAGGCGCTCTACTAGTAGAGCGCCTTGATGGCGCCGAGGCTGCTGGCGCGGATGGCGACGGACTCCCGCCACATCTCGGCATTCAGCTGCAGGTCGTAGCCGATGGCCTGGTAGAAGCCGCCCGCCGGGACCATGGTCCCACCGCAGGCCAGCGACTGCGGAACCCAGGGTGCCGCGAGGCCGCCGGTGACCTGGACGATCGCCCCGCAGACTCCCATACTCATGTCGCGCCAGAGCGTCCAATCGAAGGGTCCCATCTCGCCCCGAAGCCAGAGCTCGCCGTTCACGAAGCTCGCCGGCGGCTGGTTGGCCTCGTGGGGCTGCTCCCAATCCCCATCGAAGCTCGGGTCCTGGTAGATCGACATGACGCCGCCCGTGTACGTGAAGGTGCTGACGCCGCCCTCGACCCCTTCGCCCCCGGAGACGAGATCCGTGAAGACGATCGTGTACTCGTTGACGCTAGGGCTGTAGGGCAAGCCGGGGATCACTCCTTCGGCGTCCACGACGAAACCGACCAGGACCAGCGTGTCCCCCTGGGCGGAGAACTCGAAGCCGCCGCTCTCGTAGCCGTAGGTGCTGAAGTGGATGTTGATGGTGTCCTGCGCCAGGCAGGGCGCGGCGGCGATGGCCAGCGCGAGCAGCGCGAGCGCGAGTCTGCGTCCCATGACTGTCCCTCCCCCGGGCCGGGCGGCCCGCCACGAGGACGAGTATGCGCCTTCCGCACGCAGCGCAGCAAGCACATCCCGGGACGGGCATTGACCTCCGCCCGGACCCGTGCCAGATTCCTGCCAGCCGCCGGCCCTGCCGGGGCGGGCGCATCCCTCTAGTTTGGAATGGAGGTGCCGTGAACGGTACCCGCTCGGAGCGCCAGCTGGCGCTCTTCATCGACTTCGACAACGTGGCCCTGGGCAAGAACGCCCGGAGCCGTGCGACCAAGTTCGACATCAAGCCCGTCACCGATCGTCTGCTCGAGAAGGGCAAGATCGTCTTCAAGAAGGCCTACGCCGACTGGTCGCGCTATCCCAAGGACAAGGACGCCCTGCACAGCGCCGGCATCGAGCTGATCGAGATTCCCAAGCCGCGCATCTCGGGCAAGAACAGCGCGGACATCCGCCTGGTGGTGGACGCCATGGAGCTCTGCTACGCGAAGGAGCACATCGACACCTTCGTGATCGTCAGCGGCGACAGCGACATCACCCCGCTCGTGAACAAGCTGCGCGAGAACCGGCGCGTCATCGTGGGCATGGCGCTCAAGGAAGCGGCCAGCGACCTGCTGGTGGGGGCCTGCGACGAGTTCATCTTCCTCGAGGACCTCGGCAAGACCAGCGAGCCGAAGGCGGCGCTGG